>CAYOIS010000001.1:0-4958 GCA_964404055.1 uncultured Anaerolineae bacterium
TTATGGGTTTGCTTGCTTTCCCTTTGCGTTGTATAATCCAATTAAACGAGCGTAAGGAGAACGGCAATGCTGGAAGCTTTCATCGCCCCTAAATCTGTGGCTGTAATAGGTGCTTCCAGAGACCCTGTAAAGCTCGGTTACGGAGTGCTTTCTAACATCATAAAGTCCGGCTTCCAAGGCAGGATTTATCCCATAAACCCTAACGCCGATGAAGTACTGGGCCTCAAGTGCTACCCTTCCATCCTCTCTGTCCCCGATGAAGTGGACTTGGCAGTTATTGTAGTGCCTGCTCCTGTTGTGCTTAAGGTGGCGGAAGAGTGCGGAAAGAAAGGGGTTAAGGGCCTTATCGTAATTTCAGCTGGATTTAAAGAGGTGGGGAAAGAGGGGATGGAAAGGGAAAAGGCCCTCGTCCAAATCGCTAAGAATTACGGCTTCAGAATCCTCGGACCCAACATCTTAGGGCTTATAGATACCGTTATACCCCTCAATGCTTCCTTTGCTGCTACTATGGCTCTGCCCGGCTCCATCGCTTTTATGTCCCAATCCGGTGCCCTGTGCACATCAGTGCTGGATATGTCTTTAGTGGAAGGCATAGGGTTTTCAAGGTTCGTAAGCTTGGGGAACAAAGCGGACCTCAACGAAGTGGATTTCCTTGAGCTGTGGGAAGAGGACCCCAATACGAGGGTTATCGCTGCTTACCTGGAAGGGGTAACTAACGGCTCTCGTTTCTTAGAAATAGCCCGCAGGGTTACCCGTTCTAAGCCAATAATCGCCATAAAAGCTGGAACTACAAAAGCAGGTGCTAAAGCCGTTTCCTCTCACACTGGCACCTTGGCCGGTTCAGAAAAGGCCTATGAAGCGGCTTTCAAGCAAACGGGGATAATAAGGGCAAGGTCGGTACAGGAGCTGTTTGATTTGGCCGTGGGCTTTGCTCGTCAGCCCCTATTGGAGAAAAATGCCATAGCTATAGTAACCAACGCTGGAGGGCCAGGGATAATGGCCGTTGATGCCTGCGAGCGGGTCGGCTTGCAGGTCGCCACCCTTTCCCCTGAAACCATAGCTTACCTTAAAGAGAACATGCCACCAGCGGCCAACATTTTCAACCCTGTAGATGTCTTAGGAGACGCCCTTGCTGATCGCTACGCCCTGGCTCTGGAAGCAGTCCTTAAGGACCCCAACGTTGGGGGGGTTATTGTCATCCTTACCCCACAGGTCATGACCCAAGTGGAAGAGACAGCGCGGGCCGTTGGGGAGGTAGCATCCCGCTATTCTAAGCCTGTTTTAGGATGCTTCATGGGCCGGGCTACTACTGAAAAAGGGGCCCGCATCCTTAGGGAATATCGCATTCCAAATTATGATGTCCCCGAAAGGGCCGTAGCAGTTTTCAAAGCCATGTGGGAATATAGGGAATGGCTTGGAAAGCCTATCCCCGAGATTCCAACTTTTGAGTTTGATACGGATACGATACGAAAAGTCATTGCCCAAGCCAGGAAAGAAGGGCGCCTCCTTTTGGGGGATTCCGAGGCAAGGCTTATCTTGGAAGCTTGTGGGATAAAGGGCCCTCGTACAGCTCTTGCCCGTACCCCTGAAGAAGCCGTTGCCATCGCTGAAGAGATAGGCTACCCCGTAGTTATGAAAATCGCTTCCCCCGATATAATCCACAAAACCGATATAGGCGGCGTCAAGCTCAACATCCAAAGCCCTTCAGAAGTCAGGGATACTTTTGACCTCTTAGTCTACAGAGCAACACGTTACATGCCTGATGCGACAATATGGGGCTGCCAAGTCCAGCAGATGGTAAGGGGAGGGAAAGAGGTAATAGTGGGGATGAGCCGAGACCCACAATTTGGCCCTCTGATAATGTTCGGCTTGGGGGGAATTTACGTTGAAATCTTGAAGGACGTTTCTTTTAGGATTGCTCCTCTTTCGCGGGAAGAGGCAGAAGAAATGGTCAATGAAGTCAAGACTATCCAGCTCCTCAAAGGGGCAAGGGGGGAACGCCCAAGCGATATAAAAGCCGTTGTGGATGTAATACTGAGGGTTGCAAAGCTGGTGACCGATTTCCCTGAAATCGTGGAAATGGATATAAACCCCCTTATGGTCCTGGAGGAGGGGAAAGGAGCCATGGCTGTGGATATGAGGATAACCCTTAGTTCTTGAATTTAAGCAAGGAGGAAGGAAAATGGCCGTCCTTTACATTTCTTCCGTGGAAAAATTCTCCGGCAAAAGCTCTTTTTGCCTCGGCATAGGGAAAAAGTTTCAGCAAGAAGGCCTATCCGTGGGATACATAAAGCCTGTGAGCTTTTCCGCCCGCCAGGAAAACGGAGAGTTGGTGGACGAAGATGCCCTCTTCTTTAAACGCTACTTCCAACTACCCCAGCCTGTTTCGGAGCTCGTTCCGGTAGCTATTACTCCGAACTTAGTAGAGGCCATTCTGACGGGTAAAGTTAAGGAAGATTTTGGGGAAAAGCTGAAGAAAGCTTGCGCTAACTGTGGCAAAAATAAGGATTTGATTTTGTTAGAGGGAGCCGGAACCCTGCGGGAAGGGCACATCGTTGGGCTTTCAGCTCCAAGAGTTACCAAGCTCTTAAATGCCCCAGCGCTTGTGATAATAAAGTATACCACCGACTTTGGGGTCGTGGATGATGCCCTTACGGCTAAAATCCGCTTGGAAGACAAGCTCTTAGGCATAGTCATAAACATGGTGCCAAGGCCCAGGATGCAATACGTTGAGGAAGTAATTTGCCCTTACCTTGAAGCCCAAGGAATCAAAGTCTTTGGCGTCCTACCTCACGAAAGAATACTCGCTTCCATAACCGTAAAAGAGCTGGTAGAAGTCTTGGATGGTGAGGTCTTGTGCTGCCCCGATAGGACCAATGAGCTTGTGGAATATGTGATGGTGGGGGCTATGGCAGTGGAGCAGGCCCTTTCCTATTTCCGTCGCCGCCCAAACAAAGCAGTTATAACCGGGGGGGATAGGCCTGATATCCAATTGGCAGCCTTGGAAACCTCAACAAAGTGCATAGTTCTCACGGGCAACATCCGCCCCAGCCCGATAATCTTAGGAAGGGCTGAGGAATTAGGAGTACCCTTGGTCTTAGTTCGCCACGATACTTTCACCAGTGTGGAGCTTGTAGAAAACTACTTCGGCCGGAGCCGTTTTTATCAGGAGAAGAAGGTGACACGCTTTGAGGAACTCTTTAACGAACGCTTTAACTTCAGCCCCCTTCGTTCCGCACTTGGCTTATGAAAGAGCTTAGGGAAAGCCTCCTGGAACACGAAGCAGTAATGCTGGAAGTAATAGCTCAGCAGTGGGGGTTGAGCCCGGGGCTGGAAGGGAAGCAGGAACTTGTAAAGCGCCTTGAAACGCTGATGAAGGACCCAAAAGCCCTGGGAGATGTTCTGGGACGCCTTTCCTTAGAAGAGCGTGAAGCTTTAGAAAGCTTAATCCATTGGGGTGGGAAAGTCCCCTTTTCTTTCTTCACCCGCCGCTATGGTCCGATAAGACCTTTTGGGCCGGCCAAACTCCTGCGGGAGCGATTGTGGGAAAACCCAGCCGGCCCTGCTGAAAAGCTCTGGTTTCTTGGCCTTATTTTCAAAACCTTTGAACTAACCGATGCTGGTCTGACCGAAGTTGTTTATATACCCCCAGACTTGAAAGCTTTGATTCCATCTTCACAGGGTGAACAAAGCCCTCGGGCCCCTGAAATTCTCCCCCCTTCTCGGGAGTTACGTGCTGCTCATTATTTGGCCGAAGCCCTCTTTCTCTTCTTGGTCTATCTTCAGAAGGAGCCAGCTCAAGCTGCCCCCGATGGTTCAATGCCAATTGAAATCACTGAAAGCATTACAAAGTTCATCAAGGAAAGAGGGGCTTGGCCTCCTCTATGGGGTGAACTGTTTTTCCCCTTAGTCCAGCACATAGCCATGCATTTAGGCCTAATCACCCTAGAGGCTGGGAAGATAAAGCCCTTCCCTGAAAAACTTCGCCCTTGGCTTAAGTCCCCAGCCCACGAAAGGCTAACAGGCCTGTGGCAAGCTTGGCTTGAAAGCGTATCGTGGAACGAACTGCGCCTCCTTCCGCACCTTATTTGGGAAGATACCGGGCGCCGTAACGACCCCCGCTTAGCTCGGAGGCGCATAATCTCCTTCTTGGGCCGTTGCCCAGTTAGGGAATGGGTCTCTTTGGATTCCTTCGTTAACCTCATAAAAGAAGAGGAGCCCGATTTCCAACGCCCCGATGGGAACTACAGCTCTTGGTACATCCGTGACCGTGCTACCGGGGAATACCTAATGGGCTTTGAGCACTGGGATAAAGTAGAAGGAGCGCTGATCCGCTTCATCGTAACGGGACCTCTTCATTGGCTTGGCATTTTAGAGCTTGGCGTAAATGAAAGTGGGGACGTAACTTCATTTCGCCTCTCCTCATGGGGAGAAAAAATCCTGGGTCAAGCTCCCATTAAAACCCGCCCAGAGGAGCCGATTGTTGTAAAACCGGATTCCACTATCCTGGTTCCTCATGATGCCAGCCTCTACAATCGTTTCCAAGTAGAGAGATTTGCCTCCTGGACTGGCTCTACCGAGCAAGCTCACCTTTACCTTGTAACCCGTTCATCCCTCCAAGAAGCTTTCCAATGCAGGATAACCGTGGAAATGATCTTAAGATTTCTCAAGCGGGCTACCGGCGGGCGATTGCCTCCAGCGGTAATTCAATCCTTCAAACGCTGGGATAAACTCCAGAAAACTTTTACCCTTCGCAACGTTTTAGTTCTAGAGGCTCCTGCGCCATGGGCTATGGAAAAACTTCGGGAAGAGCTTGGGCTTAAGCTGTTATCCCCCACCTTAGCCATAGTTGAAGAGAAGGACTTACCCCAGCTTGAGGAAGCCCTGCGTCGTGCTGGCTATTTCCTACGGAAAGTGGGAAAAGCACCTGAAGGGCAAGAACAAACAGGCTAAAGCTT
>CAYOIS010000001.1:5058-13741 GCA_964404055.1 uncultured Anaerolineae bacterium
TCCTACGGAAAGTGGGAAAAGCACCTGAAGGGCAAGAACAAACAGGCTAAAGCTTTTACGGAAACAGAAAAGAAGTTATTTAAGCAAAAATTTGCTTTGCGAGCCAGTCCCCTATGAGCCAGTAACGGAAATCACGGCCTTGGCTGCACTGGATCCCACCGATGATTCCGTAAACTAAGGCGCCGAGAGGGATGAGGCTAAGGAGTATAGCTACCGGAACACAGAGGCAACCTATGAGGATTGTGCTAAGAAGTCCGCTCAAGAACCAGGCAATAGCAGCTATAGTTCCTCCCCCAACCCAAGCAAGTAGCTGGAAAACAAAAGCTTGTAGGCTTTGAAAAGCCACGTAACGCGAGCGCTCTCTGAAGATAATGTAGATGACCAAGGGGGCAAACACCCCTATAAAACCAGAGATGAGGTTGATGAGGATGCTGAGGTGAGAAAGCATGGCCCAGCTCCTTTCTTCTTGGGGGGTCAAAGGCTGCGGTAAAGTTTTCTCTTCCATCCTTACCTCCTTTCAATCCTTGCCCCGAGGCCACGAAGCTTTTCATCTATGTTTTCGTAGCCCCGGTCTATCTGCTCAATGTTTGAGATTTCGCTTTTCCCTTGAGCGCATAAGGCCGCTATGACTAAAGCCATGCCGGCTCTTATATCCGGACTTGAGACTTGCTCCCCGTGAAGTTTAGAAGGCCCTACCACTACAGCTCGGTGCGGGTCGCAAAGAATTATCCTGGCCCCCATAGCAATGAGCTTGTCCACAAAGAAAAGCCTGCTTTCAAACATCTTCTCAAAGAAAAGCACTGTCCCTTTAGCCTGGGTGGCTGTAACTATGGCTATGCTCATCAGGTCCGCAGGAAAGGCCGGCCACGGCCCATCTTCCACCTTGGGGATAGCTCCATCCATCTCGTCCCTCACCACCAGCTCTTGACCGGCAGGGACTAAGATATCTTCGCCCTTTATCTCAACCCTTGCCCCAAGCTTCTCAAAGACCATTAAGGCCATCCGCATGTTTTCGGGGACAGCTTTCTTTATGAGGATTTGCCCTCCTGTAGCAAGAGCCAGCCCAATGAAACTGCCCACTTCAATGTGATCGGAAGGGATTTCAAACGTAGTTCCGTGGAGTTTATCTACCCCTTCCACTACCAGGACATTGGAGCCTATGCCCGAAATCTTCGCCCCCATCTGATTCAGGCAACGAGCCAAGTCCTGGACATGCGGTTCAGATGCAGCGTTCCGGATTATGGTTGTGCCCTTGGCCAGTGCTGCAGCCATAAGCACGTTTTCGGTGCCAGTGACGCTGGCTTCATCTAAAAGGATGTCAGTCCCTTGAAGGGAAGAGGCGCTGAGGTAGTACCTGGCATCAACATCCACCTGAGCCCCCAAGGCTTTAAAGGCTAAGAAGTGGGTATCAAGCCTCCTGCGCCCGATGACATCGCCTCCCGGCGGGCCAAGTTTAACCTGCCCGCAACGGGCCAGCATCGGACCAGCCAGGAGGATAGAAGCTCTTATCTGGCGGCATAGGTCTTCCCTCAAAGTTGTTTTCCTCACGTCGCGCGCCCTTAAAGTCACCTCCTTCTCCCCGGTGAAGCTTATCTCTACTCCCAGGTCCTCCAGGAGGGCCAACATTGTCTTGACATCACCTATTAGCGGGATGTTCCTCAGGACCAGAGGTTCATCGGTGAGGAGGGAAGCGGCAAGAAGAGGTAGGGCTGCGTTCTTGTTCCCGCTGGGTACAATTTCTCCCTCAAGTGGTATTCCTCCTTCAATGATGAATTTAGCCATTGCCTTGCCCCTCCACGTAAATCTTATCGCCACGGCGAAGTTTGAAAGTGCGGGCAGCATTGCCCTGTCGGATAGCTATCTCCAGCCGGCCTGTGCTTCCTATGTAGGCCACAGGCTCACCCTCGCCAACATCGGCAAAGGTTCTCTTAAGGCCATGAATCTTGCAGCCGGCGACCCTTATGACCACTCCTTCCTTAAGGTCGTGCGCTTTGAGGTTAGTTATCAAGTTGCCGAAGCGGTCTATGTGAAGGATGTGGCCCACAATGGTTCCATCGGGGAGTTTGAAAGGGCAAGGCCATTCCAAAAGGATTGGGTCTTCAATAGTTACCCCCATATCTTCAAGAGGGACCCCCAGGGAAAGGTGAGCGGCCACAGGAGCAAAGATATCACGCCCATGGAAAGTAGGGCTAACCTCTGGAAGCCAGTAGTTAGGATTAGTGATGGAGAAGATTTCCTGGACATCCTCGCTTTTAAGGATGGGGGTCAAAAGGCCATTATCGGGGGCTAAGAAGATAGCGCGAACTGTCTTTACAGCTATGATTCTACGCCCTGAGCCCACTCCTGGGTCAACCACTGCTACATGGATTGAGCCTTGGGGGAAGTAAGGCCAAGATGCCTCCAAGATAAAGGCCGCTGCCAGCACATCCTGCGGTGGAACTTCATGGGTTATGTCCACTATGGTAGCCTTGGGGTTTATGGATAGAATCACCCCTTTCATAGCTCCCACGAAATAATCCCCAAGGCCGAAGTCCGTGAGCAATGTTATCACCATAGTCTAAGCCTCAGATTTTGCGGCCGGGAAGTAGAGGGAAAAACTGGTTCCTTCCCCCAGCTTGCTCTCAACCTCTATCCAGCCCCTGTTCTGTTTCATGATGCTATAAACCACGCTTAGCCCTAAGCCTGTCCCACCCCCTGGCTCCTTGGTAGTGAAGAAAGGCTCAAAGATGCGCTCCTTCACCTCGGGGCTCATTCCAATCCCCGTATCTTTCACAATGAGGCGAACGAATTCCCCGGGGTAGGCTTCAGGGTGAACTAAATTTTCATCCGTAAGCCGGACATTTTCAGTCCTTATCAAAAGCTTGCCCCCTTCAGGCATCGCATCCTTGGCGTTCATAACAAGGTTCATGAGTATTTGCTCAAGGTGACTTCGGTTGGCCTTTATCGGGTAAAGGTCAGGGGAAAGTTCCAAAATAAGCTCTATTCCTTCCCTTAAAGTTCGGGAGATGAGGCCTTTCATGTCCATGATTACGGAGTTCAAGCTTAAGGTCTCAAGAGACAATGGTTCCTTGCGGCCGAAGAGCAAAAGTTGCCTCACAAGAGTTGAGGCCTTCTCGCATGTTTTTCGGATTTCCTCAATGAGGGCAAGGCTTTCCTTAGGCGATACCGCTCCCGAAAGGATTAGCTCAGTGCTCGCTAATATTGGGGTTAGGAAATTGTTGAAGTCGTGGGCTATAGCCAGAGCCAAATTCCCGGCTGCTTCCATCCTCTGCGCTCTTATGTAGAAGGATTCCATACGCCGTAGCTCAGTGACATCCCTGACAATGCATAACGCTCCGTCGGGTATGGGATAGAGCCGGAGCTCAAGGGTTTTTCCTCCGGTAGGGATGGAAAGGGTTTGGACTGTGCCCCTTTCAACGGTGCGGGAAAAAGCTTCCCGGAAATCGGAGAAAGCAGGCTCTTCAAGTAGCTCCTGCATGCTTTTCCCGGAAATTTCTTCAGCCTTCCGGCCCAGGAAACCAGCACCAGGCTCGTTAACCTGCTGGAGCTTTAACTCACGGTCTACAACCCAGAGGCCATCGGTTATGGAGTTAATGAGAAGGCGATGCCATCTTTCGCTTTCCTCCAAAGCCCTTCGGCTTGCTTCCAAGGAGGCTAAAAGCTCATTGACCTTGGCCCCTACTTCAGCCAGCTCATCTCTTCCTTCCACCGCAACCCTGGCCGAGATGCTTCCGGAGCGAGCTATGGCCACCAGGCTTTCAGAAAGTCTGACTAACCGGGAAAGGAGGTGCTGCCGGAGGAAGAGGAGGATGACCGCACCAAAAGCAAGGCCAAGCAGAAGGTTCAGAAGGGAGAAGAAGTAAAAGGCGGTTTGACTCCGTGGGTACAGCTCCCTGGGCATGGTTACCTTGAGGACCAAGGCTGGCTGCCCGTAAAGGTCCCGAAGGAGGGCAAAAACTTCAATGGTTCTGGAATCCACAACGTGCAAGGCGAATTCCTCCCCCCTTGCCAGCCCTGCAGGGACTTGGGGAGCGTGAAGGGAAAGGAAAGAGACTGGGGAACGGACTACCTCGGAAAGCTTTTCAGCGTGGGCCTGGGTGAGGTAATAGCCCATTACAAAGGTGCCCATTATTGGGCCTTCTTCTTCGCTGGTGACGATAGGGTAGGAAGCGATCAACATAGGGCCCTTGGGCAGAGTGATAAGCCCAACTTTCCCATCCTTAGGGTCAGTGTGATGGAGGAGCGGGCTTCCGGGATGAAAATGCTCCTCCCAACCCTCCGGTAGGGGCACCTCCTGATGGGCTTCAAGGTCATAAGCCTTGCCGAAGACAAGCTTACCGGAGATGTTTATGAAAAGCATTAGGTTTATCCCTAAGCTTTCAAAGGTTTCATCCAGGAGGTTTGACTTTATATAGTCCTCCGTTGGCTCTTGGACAAAGTAGTAAGTATCATCCCACGCTGCCCAATCTTGGGCTATGGTTATTAGGTTCTGCTCCTGGCTCTCAAGGAAAACCAAAGCTCTCTTCACATTACTTATGGCCCATTGCTCCTCCAGCTGGGCGAAGTTTTGGAGGAAGAAGGCCCTGGACGTGAGGTAAAAGACCAAGAGCTGGAAAACCAGAAGTGAAGCGATGATTAACAGAGTCCTTCGGGTTATGTTCACTTTCTTTCCCCCTTGGGCAAGTTGAGACAGCCTAATTATAAGGGGTAAGTTACAAAATTGCAACCTCTTTCAGCACTTGGGGTGTGCCTCAATTTCATCGGACTTCTTACCCTGACTATCCATGCCGACTGGAGTCAGCATCTTTAGGCCTTTGGCCAAGGGGCAGCATAGGCCAATTTTGATTAAAAATTGGGGTGGAAGGGGCCACGCCCCCTCCTAAGGGGCCTGAGGGATGTGCCCCCAAAACAAAAGCAAGGGGTGAGCTGCCAACTTTTATCAACCTGCCACCAAGTGGGACCAACCCCATTTTTCAACTCTTTTAGCCCGCTGTTATAATATCCGCAGAACCCACAAAGATGGCCAGAGTAGGCTGAAAAGAAGGGTTTTAAAGGGCATAACCGACTAATTTTATAGCAACACCCAAAAGGAGGTGCGCTTAAAGTGAAACGATTGATGCGCTTTCTACTTTTTCTTTTGTTAATAACCAGCGTAGTCCCACAAGCCTCAGGCCAAAAAGAAGGGCTGCGAATCCTTAAGATTGACCCCTCAGGAATTTTGTTAGAATGGGTAGCTCCAGAAGTCTCCTGGCAACTTGCCCCAGATGGCAAATTGACCATTAAGGCGGGTGATTGGCCAAGCCTTGACCCCGCCTATTATCCTCCGCTCCCCTATGCCCATGCCCTGGTAGTTTTGCCTCCAGAAGTAACTCCTACTTTGCGCGTCCTGGAAGCCAATGCGCTTTCGGCAAAGTTATCCGCAACCCTGGATAAAGCTGAAGCCTCGCCTGAATCCTTCCTTATCCTAAAAGAACTGGGCAAACTGAGGGGCTTGCGCCTCGCCTCCCTAACCTTTTACCCCGCATTACCCGAAGGAAAGAACATCAAAATCGTCCGCCGGGTCCGAGCTGAAATCAGATGGCCTCCCGTCTCTCTACCCCCTTTCTCCTTAGACCCAATCCAAGCTTCAGTCCTCAAAAACGTTGTAAACCCCCAACATGCTTACCCTGAGAGGCCAAGTTTTAAAGCAACCGCAATCTCCTCAGCAAGCACGACAGCTTTGGTAGAGTTTTACAAGCCCGGTCTCTACCGCGTCCGCTATGAAGATTTGCAACCGTTAGGCTTCGGCGAGGTAAACCCGCACAACTTGCATTTTTACCAAGGCACGCAGGAAATTGCCGTGGAATGGGAAGGGGATAATGATTCAGTTTTTGAGCCTGGCGAAGCTTTCCTCGTTTATGCCGAACCTCGCCCAAGCCGCTGGAGCACTACAGATTCCATCCGAATCACTGAGGAATCATCCCCCGGACTGCGGATGAGCTCCCGCGATGCTAATCTCTCTGGCCCCCTGGCAAGCCCATGGGTTAGAGAAACGTGGGAGGAAAACAATATTTACACCCCCGATTGCTTCTGTGGCCAGCTTCCGGCTGGGCGGGACGGCGACCGTTGGACGTGGGTGGATTTAAAGAACCCAGGCTCACCAACTTTTTCCTACACCTTCAAATGCCCCGCCGACCCCTCTCGGCCTGCCAGCTTTACAATCTGGCTAATCGGTTATACTTGTTCCCTCCAAAACCCCGACCATAAGGTAGAAGTCTACCTCAATAGCCAGCACCTTGGCACAGTCCAATGGGATGGCAAAACGGCTATCACTGCCACCTTTGACATACCCGCAGGGACTTTAACCTCGACCTCAACTTTAACCCTTACCCTTCCCGGAATCCCAAACGTTAAAGCTGAAGGAGCCTGGCTTGATGCCTTCGCTTTGGATTACGTTCCAGACCCTCAACTTTCAGCCCACCAAATCTCTTTCTCCACTGGCCTTTCAAATGGGCCATCAGGGCCAAGCCGGTTTACCGTCCGCCTGGCCGGAACTTCCCCCTTTAGGGCTTATGACGTGACCAATCCTCAAGCCCCTATCAAACTTAGCTCTTTTAGTATTGAAGGCAATGCCGTAACCATTGGCGACCCAGGTGGTAGCCTCCGCCGCTACTTTGTAACCGATAGCGAAGGCATAATGAGCCCAGTGCGAATCCGTAAGCCAGGACCTCTCCCAGAACCCGGAGCCGATTACCTCATCATCTCTCATCCTGATTTCCTAAGCGCCCTGTCTCCTCTCGTAAGCCTGAGGGAAAGCCAAGGCCTCAGAGTCAAAGTGGTCAACCTTCAAAGCATATACGACCACTACAGCGACGGCTTACCTGACCCAGAAGCCATAAGGGCTTTCTTGACCGAGGCCTACAATTGGAATCCTCGCCCGATTTACGTCCTCCTCATAGGTGATGGCACCTTTGACCCCAAAAGGTTTAGGTCCGACTCCCAGCCCTCTTATATTCCACCTTATCTGACTGAAGCTGGCCCGAAAGGCGAAGAAATCCCTGCCGACAACCGCTACGTCTGTGTGGATGGGGATGACAACCTACCCGATATGCTCATCGGCAGGCTTCCGGCAAGGAACGCGGATGAAGCCGGAGCCATGGTGGATAAAATCATAGCTTATGAAACCTCCCCACTCCCCGGTGGATGGAACTCCCGCCTCCTCTTCGTGGCCGATAACCCGGATAGCGCCGGAGACTTCCATGCTTGGACCGATGAAGCCTATAACTTGGTGAGAGAGCCGTTCGTGGGGATACGCTTGTATTGCTCAGGAAGCGACCCATCTAATCCCAGCATCTGTCAGGGGGTGGCAGAAACGAGGGAAAAGCTGTTAAGGGAGTGGAACCAAGGGGCCTTGTTCATAAGCTGGATGGGGCATAGCTCATGGCATCAGTGGGAACACGGCAACCTCTTCCACCTGAACGATATACCCTCGCTAACCAACAGCCGAAGGCTCCCAGTCGTTCTGGAAATGACCTGCTTTACGGGGTTCTTCGCCCGGCCAGACACATCGGCCTTGGATGAGGAGCTTGTAAGGGTTCCAGCAAAAGGAGCAATAGCAGCGTTCGGGCCCGCGATGCACGCCCTTTCTCCTGCCCATAGGGAGCTTCTCTATGGATTTATGGAGGACTTCTTTAGGCATGGGCAAACTGAATTGGGGCAGCTTTCCCTCAACGCCAAGCTTAAAGTCAACCTCACCGCTTACCCTTGGGTTATGGATGTCTATCACCTCTTCGGGGACCCAGCCCTCTCACTGCAGACGGAGATAAAGCCGTGGCCTTTTAGCCTTTTCCTCCCAATTGTGCTAAAATCGCGATAAGCAATGGCTTTAAGGAGGTTTCATGCAAATAATTGGGGAGAAAATCAACGGCTCGCGCCCCGAAATCGCCAAGGCTATCCAGGAAAGAAATGCCGATTTAATCCGAGAACTGGCCCGCAAGCAAGCCGAGGCCGGAGCCAACTGGATTGATGTCAACGCCGGCACTCCTCCCTCCCGCGAGCCAGATGACCTTGTCTGGCTGGTAGAAGTTGCCCAAAGTGCTGTGGATGTGCCTCTCTCTTTAGACAGCACCAATCCGGAAGCCTTGCGAGCAGCTCTAACTGTAGTGCACAAGACCCCGCTTATAAACTCTATCTCAGGTGAACCTGACCGGCTTAAAAGAGTTCTTCCCTTGGTGGTAGAGCATGGCTGCCCGGTCGTGGTCTTGGCCATGGATGAGAGGGGGATCCCTGGGACTGTAGAACAGCGCCTTGAAGCCATCCGTAAAGTCTTATCCCGCACAAGGGAGGCTGGAATCCCTGACTCCAGATTGTACATTGACCCCTTGGTTCTCCCGGTAGCAACAAATCCGGAAAGCGCGCTTGTTGTTCTGGAAAGCATAAAAGCTATCCGGAGCGAATTCCCCGAGGCACACATAACTTTAGGGCTAAGCAACATCTCCTTTGGCCTACCCCTTCGCACCCACATAAATAGCGCTTTCCTTGCGTTGGCTATGGCCGCCGGCGCCGACAGCGCCATCCTTGACCCATTGGACCCGAGAGTTAGGGCAACAATTATGGCTACAAAGGTTCTTCTGGGCCAAGATCGCTACTGCCTGAATTATATACGCGCCGTTAGACAAGGGCTTTTAGCTCGCGCTTATTAATT
>CAYOIS010000001.1:13841-18252 GCA_964404055.1 uncultured Anaerolineae bacterium
CCACCAGTGCTCTGCAAAGGTTGTGGGGCATATCTCAATTCCGTCGGGCGCCTTTCTCTGGCCGTTCATGCCGACTGGAGTCAGCATCTTTGAGCCCTTGGTCAAGGGGCAGCATAGGCCAACATTGATTGAAAGCTGGGGGGTAGAAAGGGGCGTTGGGGATTGTCCCCCGCAAAACTAAAATTAGGGGCTGGTAGCCAACCCTTGCAAGCCTACCACCGAGGGTGGGAAAGTAGGGCAATTCTGGGTACACTTGGGTTGTGCTCTGTTTTTCCCTTTAGGACGAAATTGTGCTATAATTTTTATGGGCGGTTAGCTCAGCTGGTCAGAGCGCCTCCCTTACAAGGAGGAGGTCACAGGTTCAACTCCTGTACCGCCCAAAAAAATAGCACCGCTGGTTAGAAGCCCAGCGGTGCTTTGCTTTTAAGCCCAACCACCTTAACGCTTGCTGTAGCGAGGGGCTTTGCGAGCCCGCTTAAGGCCCACCTTCTTGCGCTCTTTCTCCCTCGGGTCCCTGGTAAGGAAACCACCTTGCCTGAGAATAGGCCGAAACTGGGGATCGTAAAGGGTCAGCGCCCGAGCTATCCCGAGCCTTATAGCCCCAGCTTGGCCAGATATCCCCCCTCCCTTCACCCTAACTGTTACGTCCACTTTACCTTCCATGCCTGTCGCCTTCAAAGGAGCAAGGATGGTCAATATATCCCTTTCCCTGGGGAAGTATTCTTCCAGAGGCTTCTCGTTCACTATAATTTTGCCAGTTCCCCCAGGGTAAAGGCGCACTTGGGCCGAGGCTTCTTTCCTTCGTCCACGAGCATAATAATAGCGGAGTTGCTCCTCCATCTCCACCCCTCCTTATATCTCCAATCTCTTAGGCTTCTGGGCTTGATGGGGATGATTCTCCCCAGCGTAAACCTTAAGCTTCTTCAGCATTTTACGCCCAAGCCGATTCTGGGGTAACATCCTCTTTACCGCCAGCTCTATCACCCTCTCCGGATGCTCGGCAAGCATCTTGCCCAGGGGTATCTCTTTAAGGCCACCCATGTAGCCCGAATGGCGGTAGTAGATTTTGTCTGTAAGCTTCTTCCCAGTAACTTTTACCTTTTCGGCATTTATGACCACCACGTAATCGCCACAATCCAGGTGAGGGGTATAATAGGGTTTATGCTTGCCCCTCAGAATCTTAGCTATTTCTGAGGCAAGGCGCCCCAAAGTCTTGCCCGCGGCATCCACCACGAACCATTCCCTCTTTATTTCCTCCGGTTTAGCCATGTAAGTCTTCTGCCTCAATTTCCACCTCCTTCAGGGTAATTTACTCGCACAAGGCAAAGGCCGCAAGCCGGAACAGCCGGGCCCGAAAGGCTTATATCCCTGGCCTCTAAAATGGCTTTCACTTCTTCCGGGGGGATCTTACCCTGCCCAACCCGGAGCAAAGTTCCCACCATCAGCCGAACCATCCTTTTGAGGAAAGCGTTCGCTTCTATCTCAAAGTGCAAGAAATCACCATCTTTCCGCCAATCGGCTCTGTAAACCCGGCGGACGGTGTTTTCCCCTTTAGTAGGGGAGCCAAAGGAGGCAAAGTCGTGCTCCCCTACAAGGTAAGACGCAGCCTTTTTCATTGCCTCAAGGTCCAATGCCCATGGGAAATGATAGGCAAATCGCCCCCGCAAAGGCGAAGGCCAAGGTGTGTTCAAGATGGTGTACCGGTATTCACGGCTAACGGCACTGAAGCGGGGGTGGAAGCCTTCTGGAGCAATGCTCAACTCTTTAACTGCGATGTCTTTGGGCAAGAGAGCATTGAGCCCTCGGTGCAAATCCACCAAAGGATGCTTCCACTCCACCCGAAAAGCTATCACCTGGCCTTCCGAATGGACCCCCGCATCAGTCCGGCCGGCTGCTTTTATCCTCACCCTCTGGCCTGTCAGCCTGTAAAGTGCCAGCTCTACCTCCCCCTGGATAGTTGGCCCATGGGGCTGAATTTGAAACCCCAAATATCTTGTACCATCGTATTCCAGGACAGCTTTAATGTAGAGGGCCATTTCATTCCACAAGCTCCAAAATAGCCATTTCGGCCCCGTCACCCTGGCGGAAGCCAAGCTTTAGAATTCGTGTATAGCCACCAGGACGGTCTTTGTATTTGGGAGCTATCTCTCGGAATAGCTCCGTTGCCACTTTCTTGTCCCATAAGTAAGCAGCTATCAAGCGACGGGAGTGGAGGTCACCACGGCGAGCTATGGTTATTAGCTTCTCGGCCAGGGGTTGCACTGCCTTAGCCTTAGCCAGGGTTGTTTCTATCCTTTTGTGCCGGAAGAGGGCCGTGAGCAAGCTCCTATACAAGGCCCTCCGGTGTCCAACGCTTCTTCCCAGCTTCTTCTTAGCTACTCGGTGCCTCATCTCTGCTTCCCACCTTTAGAGTTTCTTTCAAGAAGCCCCTTTCTTCCAGGGTTTTCACCAGCTCTTCATAGGCCTTAGGGCCGAAATTCCTTATATCCTCAAAGCCTTTAGACCCTTGGGAAAGCCTTTCCATTATCTCCCCAAGGGTGAAAATTCCTGCCCGTCGGAGGGCATTGTATACCCGGGTGCTGAGGCCAATTTCATCAATCCCTATCTTGTAAAACTGCAAGGTCTCAACTTCTTCCACCTTTACCTTTTCCTCCACCCTCGCCTTAGGTATAGCCTTAGCTTCGGTCAGGAAAGCAAAGTGCTGAACCAGGATTCCGGCAGCAGTCTTCAGGGCTTCCTCAGGGCTT
Source organism: uncultured Anaerolineae bacterium (assembly GCA_964404055.1). GTDB lineage: Bacteria > Chloroflexota > Anaerolineae > SpSt-600 > SpSt-600 > SpSt-600. The sequence continues at coordinate 16,589 of CAYOIS010000001.1, forward strand.
ATCGTGCCATCGGTCCATATTTCCATGATTAAACGCTCCAGCTTGCTAAAGTGCCCAGCCTGAGCGCTCTGAACCTCAAAGCTCACTCTCCTTACAGGGTTAAAGATAGCATCAACAGCTATTTCCCCTACCGGAAGCCTCTTGCGCTCCTCAGCTGGGGAGTAACCTTTGCCCCGCTGGACCGTCATCTCAATCTCCAAGTCAACCTCGTCCGAGTCGGCAGTCAATAGGTACTGTTCAGGGTTGACAATCTCCACGTAGGGAGGACATTCCAGATCCCCAGCGGTGAATTCGCCGGCCCTGGTTACTAACATCCTAAGCTTAGCTGAGTCTTCGCCGTAAAGCTTCAGCCTTATTTTCTTCACGTTGAGGATTAGCTCTAGCATTGTCTCTTTGCAATGTGGTAGTGGAGCAAATTCGTGGTAAATTCCGCTTACCCTTATGGAAGTGACTGCAGCCCCCGGGATGGAGGAAAGGAGTACCCTCCTAAGGGCATTGCCTATGGTCGTTCCAAAGCCCCTTTCCAGATAGCCTATGGAAAATTTGGCGTAATTCCGGGCTTCAACTAAACACTCAACTTTAGGTAAAATCTTCTCCAATTTGCCCTCCCCTCTTCACTACCGAGAATAGAATTCCACTACCAGCTGCTCCTTAATAGGCACATCGGTTATGTCTTCTCGCCTCGGCAACTCCAGCACCTTACCGGTCATGGTCAATGGGTCCAGGCTCAACCAAGGGGGAACATTTGTCTGGGCCAAGCTTTCAGCCAAAGCTTTGAAGTAAGGTTTATCTCGGCTTTCTTCCTTTACGGAGATTATGTCCCCCGGCTTCACAAGGTAAGATGGTATATCAACCCTGCGGCCGTTCACAGTAAAATGGCCATGGCTTACCAATTGGCGAGCCTGAGCCCGAGAAGAGGCAAAGCCGAGCCTGTAAACGACATTGTCCAGCCGCCGTTCCAGTATGGTGATAAGGGTTGGCCCTGTCATCCCTTTGGCCTTGGAAGCCATCTCAAAATAGCGGCGGAACTGGCGCTCCATAACCCCGTAGATACGGCGTAACTTCTGCTTTTCCCTCAACCTAAGTCCGTAGTCGGAAAGCTTGGTCCTGCGCTTTTCAGGGCCATGCATTCCGGGCGGGTATGGGCGCCTCTCCATGGCACACTTGGAAGTGTAACAACGCTCGCCTTTAAGGAAAAGCTTTATCCCTTCCCTTCGGCATATCCTACAAACCGGACCTGTATACCTTGCCATTACACCCTCCTCCGCTTAGGTGGTCTACAACCGTTATGAGGGATAGGGGTAACATCAGCTATGGACCGGATTTTGAGGCCAACGGTTTGGAAAGCCCTTATAGCTGCTTCCCGACCTGGCCCCGGCCCTTTGATGAGAACATCAAGCTCTTTTATGCCCAACTGTTTGGCCTGTTCGGCCACCTTTTGGGCTGCCATTTGAGCCGCGTAAGGGGTGCTCTTCTTGGAGCCCCTGAAGCCCAATGTGCCAGGGCTGCCCCAAAGGATTGTATTTCCTTGGTGATCGGTTATGGTTATGATGGTATTGTTGAAAGTGGCCTGGACATGAGCTTGAGCCACAGGCGGTATCTTCTTTTCCTTCTTTTTGGCTTTCTTTGCCTTTTTCTGCGCCATACTCCCTCCTCATGCTAAT
>CAYOIS010000001.1:18352-30877 GCA_964404055.1 uncultured Anaerolineae bacterium
ATAAAATGCCCTAAGCAATACCCACTGGCCAGTTAAGGGCGAGCAATAACTCACTATTACTTCTTCTTGGCACCGCGCTTGCGCCCGCGGCCAGCGACTGTCTTGCGTGGCCCCCTCTTGGTACGAGCGTTAGTCCTGGTGCGCTGACCCCGCACCGGGAGATTGCGCTTGTGGCGTATCCCCCTGTAGCAGCCTATATCTACAAGGCGCTTTATGTTCATCGCCACCTCCCGGCGGAGGTCTCCTTCCACCTTGAGGTTCTTCTCAATGTATTCACGAATGCGGCTTATCTCTTCCTCCGTAAGGTCCTTGACCCGAGTATTTGGGTTAACACCTGTTTCCAAAAGGATTCTCTGGCTTGTGGGAAGGCCTATACCGTAGATGTAGGTCAGGGCCACCTCCACCCGCTTATCCTTTGGCAAATCAACTCCAGCTATACGAGCCATTCTCTATACCTCCTATTTGCCTTGCCTTTGCTTATGTTTGGGGTTCTCGCAAATAACTCTCACAACCCCACGGCGCCTTATTATCTTGCATTTGGCGCAACGACGCTTGACCGAAGGACGCACTTTCATCTTCAACACCCCCTTTAAAGCTTGGTAAGGATTTCGGCATCGCCATCGGTTATGGCGATGGTGTGTTCAAAATGAGCCGCTAAGGACTTATCCTTCGTAACTACAGTCCAGCCATCGGGAAGCACCTCTACTTCCCAAGAACCAGCTACTACCATCGGCTCTAAAGCTAAAGTCATGCCCGGTTTTAAAAGGATTCCTTTCCCAGGCGTGCCTACGTTCGGGACCTGGGGTTCTTCGTGCATGTAACGGCCTATCCCATGGCCGGTGTATTCTCTAACCACGTTAAAACCATGTTTTTCAGCATAGCTCTGGATGGCCCAAGAGATATCCCCCAGCCGATTTCCAGCCTTAGCGGCAGATATCGCTGCCTCCAAGGCCCCTTTAGTCACCTCTATAAGCTTCTTAGCTTCCTCCGTTATCCTACCAATCCCAATGGTTATGGCCGCATCGCCGTGGTATCCTTTGTAGATTGCTCCTACATCTATGCTCACTACGTCGCCTTCTTTAAGTATGCGCTTCGGGCTTGGAATTCCGTGCACTACTTCTTCGTTTACCGATACGCATATGGAGGCTGGGTAGCCTCGGTAACCTTTGAAGGAGGGGATGGCCTTATTTTTGCTGATGACTTCCTCGGCCCATTCCTCCAATTGGGCTGTTGACACCCCCTCCTTAGCTTTCTCGGCCAGAACAGCTAAGGTTAAAGCTACTATTTTCCCGGCCTCCCGCATTAACTCAATCTCCCTTGGTGATTTAAGGACGATCATCTTGACTTGACTCTCTGGCTTTCTCTATAAGGCTTCTGAGCTCTTGGTGGACTTCCTCTATTGTCCTTTCTCCATCTACCTCTCGCAGGAGGCCGGCTTTACGGTAATACTCTATGAGAGGGGCCGTCTGGGCAAAGTAAACTTCCAGACGGCGCCGCGCTGTTTCGGGCCGGTCATCCTCACGCTGGTAAAGTTCCCCGCCGCAAATATCGCATATCTTATCATTTTTAGGCGGGTTGTAGACCATGTGGTAAACGGCCTGGCAGTTCCGGCATATCCACCTTCCGGAAAGCCTCTCCAATAGCTTGTCCAGGGAGACCTTTAGGTAAGGGACCAAAGCTATGGCCTTGCCTTCTTCGGCTAAAGCTTTATCTAAAGCCTTTGCTTGCTCCGGGGTGCGAGGGAAGCCATCAAGAATAGCACCGTTTCGGCAATCGGCCATGGAAAGCCGCTCCAAGATCAGTTTAATCATGACCTCATCCGGGACAAGCTCACCCTTATCCATGTAGCTTTTGGCCAGACGGCCCAGCTCCGTCCCCTTAGCCACAGCTTCCCTCAGCATATCCCCCGAAGAGATGTGAGGGATGCCAAGCTCTCTTTCCAGCAAGGCAGCCTGGGTTCCTTTTCCCCCTCCAGGTGCTCCTATTAGGACGATGTAAAGAGGCTTCTCCCCCATGCTCATCACCTTCGCAGGAAGCCTTCATAATGGCGCATGATTAACTGGGCCTCAAGCTGCCTCATAGTGTCTATGACCACACCAACCACTATCAGGAGACCAGCGCTGGTTAGAAGCATGATTTGAGTTTCAGTTATATCTCTGACAATCCAAGGCAGGATGGCTACCAAGCCCAGGAATAGAGCACCAGCAAAAGTAATGCGCTGGATGACTTTGTTAAGGTATTCCTCAGTGGTTTTGCCCGGCCGAATCCCCGGGATGAAGCCCCCTTGCCTCTGGAGAAATTCAGCTAAGTTTTGCTCCTTGAAGATAATGTCGGTGTAGAAATAGGTGAAAGCTACCACCAGGAAGAAGTAGGCAATCCAGTAGAAGTTGCTCCTTGGGTCAAATGCTTTAGCCATGCCGGCAGCTATGTTGGCCAGAACCTTGTTTGGAGCATAGACTAAGTAGCTGGAGATGGTGGCCGGAAGGAGTAAGAAGCTTTGGGCAAAGATGAGCGGTATCATCCCCGCCGAGTTGACCCGCAACGGGATGTGGGTACCTTGCCCGCCTACTACCAGAACCCTGTTACCCCTTATAGCTCTAACCCGTCGGCCATACTGGACCGGTATCCTCCTTTGGGCTTCCTGGATGTAGACGATGGCTCCAATCGTTATTCCCGTAATAATCAAGAAAATGATGAGGTCCGTGGGCTTGCTCATTAGTATCCTACCCACCCTCGGAGGAACCTGAGCCACTATGCCGCTGAAGATTATGAGCGAAATTCCATTCCCTATCCCCTTTTCATCTATGAGCTCGCCAAGCCACATGGCAAAAATTGTCCCGGCCGTCAGGGTGGAGATGGTAGCTATAGTGGGCAAGATGGTCGCAGGTGAAAGGCCAAAGTTAGCCAAGACCCCTTCCCGCGCCAAGAGTGTTCCCTGCCCCAAGGCCTCAAGGGCCGCCAAAGGAACCGTAAGCCAGTGGGTATAAACTTCAATCTTACGCCTTCCTTCTTCCCCTTCCTCCTTCAATAGCCTCTCCAACTGGGGGATGAGGGGGATGAGGAGCTGCATGACAATGGAAGCAGTTATGTAAGGGTAAACGCCCAAGGCAATGATGGAGAAGCTGGACATAGCTCCACCGGAGAACATGTCCAAGAAGCCCAGGAGCTGGCTTGCCTCAAAGAGCTTCTTTATCGCTACAGCATCTACCCCTGGCACCGGTATGTGAGCTATGAGCCTATATAATGCTATTATCCCAAAGGTGAAGAGAATCCTTCTCCGCAGGTCTGGGAAACGGAAAGCGTTCTTAACAGCCTGAAGCATGCCTACCTCCCTTTCAAGGGGAGCACTTCAACAGTGCCGCCTGCGGCCAAAATTTTCTCCTTGGCCTTCTGGGAGAAACGATGGGCTTTCACCACCAGAGGCCGGTCTATATCACCCTTGGCCAAGATAACCACAGGCTCATCCTCTGACTTTATGATTCCGGCCTCAGCGAGAACCGCAGGGGTAATCTCGGCCCCGGCCGGGAACTTGGCGAGTCTTTCCAAATTGACAGGGGTGTAATAGACTTTGGAAATGTTAGTGAAACCACGCTTGTGGGGGAGCCTTCGGACCAAAGGAAGCTGGCCACCTTCAAAGTATGGTGGCATTCTTCCTCCCGAGCGAGCATTTTGCCCTTTTATACCCCTTCCGCAATAAGTCCCATGGCCAGAACCATTGCCTCGGCCTACCCTTTTGCGCCTGTGCTTCGCCCCCTCAGGGGGTTTCAAATCGTGAAGCTTCATGGCACCTCCTCCACCTTCACCAAATGGGAAACCTTCTTAACCATACCCAGTATAGCCGGCGAATTTTCCTTTTCAACCGTCTGCCAGAGCCTCTTAAGGCCCAAAGCCTTAAGGGTCTCCTTCTGCTCACGAGAGTAACCTATTGGGCTTTTGACCAAAGTTATTCGGATTTTACCGTTACCGCCTTTCATTTTCTGCCCTCCTCATCCAGAAAGGCAAAACTTCCTCCAGTGGTTTCCCCCTCTTTCTGGCCTCTTCAGCGGGGTCCTTAAGCTGCATCAAGGCCGCAATGGTGGCTTTGACCAAGTTTATAGGTTGAGTGCTGCCGAAAGCTTTGCTTAGGACATCTTTCACCCCCGCTGCTTCTAAGACCGCTCGGACAGGGCCACCGGCTATTACCCCAGTACCTGGAGAAGCAGGCCGTAAAAAGACTTTGCTGGCTGCAAACTTGGCCATGACTGGATGAGGTATGGTGGTGCCTAAAAGGTTAACTTTGACCATGCTGCGCCTGGCTTTCTCCAGGGCTTTCCGGATAGCCTCTGGGACCTCGGTGGCCTTTCCCATCCCCATGCCTACGCGGCCTTTGCCGTCGCCAACCACTACCAAAGCCCTGAAGTGGAAGCGCCGGCCTCCTTTCATCATCTTAGCCGTGCGCTTTATCTCTATGACACTTTCATATAGCTCTTCCACCCCGAAGGGCCTGAGTTCTTCCAGCTCCATATCTCAATCCTCCCGTTAGAATTCCAGCCCACCTTTACGGGCACCTTCGGCCAGGGCTTTCACCCGGCCGTGGTATTTATACCCACCACGGTCAAAGGCCACCTTAGTAATCCCCTTGGCCAAAGCCTTCTGAGCCAAGAGAAGCCCCACTTCCTTGGCCTGCTCAGTTTTGGTCTTGCCCTTTATCTTCTCCCTTATAGCAGGGTCCAAGGTTGAAGCCGCCACTAAAGTGTGCCCGATAGTATCGTCAATGATTTGGGCGTAGATATGCTTAAGGCTTCGGAAAACGCACAAACGTGGGCGCTCAGGGGTGCCAAAGATTTTTTTGCGCACACGCTTGTGACGCCTCTTGCGAGCTTCAGCCCTATCCTTCTCCCAGCTCACTTCTTACCTCCTTTGCCAATCTTACCAGCCTTACCTTCCTTGCGGCGTATCTGTTCGCCGACATACCTTATGCCCTTGCCCTTGTAAGGCTCCGGAGGGCGAACTCTCCGAATCCTGGCAGCCATCTCCCCCACCACTTCCTTATCTATCCCTTGAACGGTAATTTCACGGCCGCCTTTGTCTACCACAAAGCTTATTCCAGGCAAGGGCTGAATTCTAACAGGATGGGAATACCCAACCCAGAGCACCAAGTCCTTCCCCTGAAGCTCAGCTTTGTACCCTACACCTTCAATCTCCAGTTTCTTTTCAAAGCCCTTGGTTACTCCTTCTACCATGTTAGCCAGAAGGGCCCTTGTAAGGCCGTGGAAGGCCTTGTGACGACGGTTATCGCTCACCCTACCCACCACAATTTGGCCATTCTCAACGGCCACGGTGACACCTTCAGGGAAGGTCTTGGTGAGCTGGCCTTTGGGCCCCTTTACCGTAACGGTGAGGTTATCTACCTTTACTTCCACTCCCGGTGGGATGGGGATTGGTTTGCGCCCTATCCTTGACACGGCTAACCTCCTACCAAACGTAGCATATTACTTCGCCTCCAACCCTCAGGCGACGCGCCTGTTTATCGGTTATAACCCCCTTGGGAGTAGAGAGGATGGCTATACCCATTCCGCTCAGAACTCTCGGTATCTCCTTCCTCCCTACATAAATCCTCCTTCCAGGTTTGCTCACCCTTTTAAGGCCAGTGATGACCGGCTTGCCGTTCTCGTCGTACTTGAGGGTTATAACCAGCATGGGTTGGGGTTTATCCTTCGTAACCATAAAGTCCTCAATGTAACCCTCCTCTTTGAGGACACGAGCTATAGCCACTTTCATCTTAGAACCAGGGATTTTCACCTCTTTATGTCTGGCCATGAGAGCATTCCTTATGCGAGTGAGCATATCAGCGATGGGATCAGTCATTACCATGGTGTTAAACCTCCTCACCAGCTGGCCTTGGTCACCCCTGGGATGAGACCTTCAAGGGCGAGTTTCCGGAAACAGATGCGGCACAGTTTAAAGCGCCGCATGTAACCCCTTGGCCTACCACACAGCTCACAACGGTTCCTAACCCTGACTTTGTATTTTCGGCGCATTTCCCGATATTTCATACATTTTCTGGCCATTATCCCCTCCTAAAAGGCATCCCAAGAAGCTCTAAGAGCCTTTTGGCTTCTTGGTCCGTTTTAGCTGTGGTGACAATAGTTATCTCCATACCCCGGACTTTGTCAATCTTAGTGTAATCAATTTCGGGCCAGACCAGTTGTTCTCTGAGCCCAAGAGTGTAATTCCCACGCCCATCAAAGGAATCGGGCGGAACACCCTTAAAGTCCCTCTGACGCGGGAGAGCAACATTGAAAAGCCGGTCCAAAAAGTAATACATCCTATCACCACGCAGAGTTACTTTGACCCCTATGGGGGTACCGGCCCTGAGCTTGAAAGCCGCAATTGATTTCTTAGCCTTGCGCACGATGGGCTTCTGGCCGGTTATAGTGGCCAGGTCCTGCATTGCCGCATCTATGGCCTTGGGGTTCTGAACAGCTTCCCCAACGCCCACATTCACTACCACTTTCACTAAACGGGGAACCTGCATGACATTCTTATAGCCAAATTCCTGCATCATTGTCGGTATTACGTGATTGATGTAGCGCTCCTTCAACCTGGGAATAGCCTTAGCCATGACCCCTCCTAGACTCTCAATCAATCAGTTCTCCACAGCGTTTGCAGAACCGGGCTTTGGTTCCATCTTCAAAGACCTTGAACCCCACTCTTGTTGGCTTATCGCACTTAGGACAAACGAGGGCCACGTTGGAGATGTGAATCGGAGCCTCTACTTCAATTATCCCGTACTGAGTTCGGACTTCAGGTAGACGGCGTTGATGTTTCTTCACCAAGTTTACCCCTGAGACTATGACGCGCACATCGTTTGGGTCGCGGGTGCCATCCCTCCTCTTGCCAATGATGACCTTCTGAACGGTCCCGCGCTTCCCTTTCTCATCTCCTTCTATAACTTCAACGGTGTCGCCTTTCCTTATCTTCCTCATTTTGCCTCCTTTAGACCACTTCAGGGGCTAGGGAAACGATTTTCATGAAGCCTTTGCTCCTCAGTTCACGGGCCACCGGGCCAAAAATCCTAGTCCCCTTTGGGTTACCGTTCTCGTCAATTATAACTGCGGCATTATCATCAAAGCGAATGTAAGTGCCATCAGGCCGCCGGTATTCCTTGGCGGTCCTTACAATGACTGCTCTCACCACATCCCCTTTCTCAACCTGAGCATCAGGGGTTGCCTCTTTGACTGAGGCAATGATGACATCACCTATGCGGCCATACTTTTTGGCCGAACCGCCAAGGACCCGGATACACAGTATCTCTTTAGCTCCAGTATTATCGGCTACGACGAGACGAGTTTCCTGTTGTATCATTTCCTAACCCTCCATCAAGCCTGGGCTCTCTCCAGTATTTCCACAACCACCCATCTTTTCCTTCGGCTTATTGGCCTTGATTCAATTATACGCACCAGGTCCCCGACACGGCATTCATTTTTGGGATCATGAGCCATGAATTTTTTGCTTACAGTTATGACTTTGCCGTATAGAGGGTGGCGCTTGGTGCGCTCCACTCTCACTACAACGGTCTTATCCATCTTATCGCTTACAACACGTCCGATTAGCTTCTTGCGCCGCTCTCTCATTTAGCCCTCCTTGGAAGGATAAATGCCAAGTTCCCTTTCCCTCAAGATAGTCTTGAGGCGAGCGATGTCCCGGCGCACCTCTTTGAAGCGGGCAGTATTTTTGGCCTGCCCAATGGCCTTCTGGAAGCGAAGGTTGAAAAGTTCGCGGTAGAGCTCTTCAATTTTGGCCTTGATTTCCTCATCGCTCATTTCCCTTATATCTTGAGGCCTCATCACTTAAACCTCCTTAACCAGTTCAGCTCGCTTTACTATTTGGGTTTTAATGGGGAGTTTATGGGCAGCAAGCCGGAAGGCTTCTTCAGCGTCTTCTTCTTTCACACCGGCCAGCTCAAATATAATTCGGCCGGGCTTGACGACTGCTACCCATTGGTCTACGTTCCCTTTACCGCCGCCCATCCGGGTCTCAGCAGGCTTACGGGTTATGGGCTTATCGGGGAAAACCCGAATCCATAGCTTACCGGTTTTCCGGACGAAGCGCACTATAGCCCGGCGGGCAGCCTCTATCTGGCGAGCAGTAAGCCAGCAAGGCTCAAGGGCCTGTAGGCCATAATCCCCAAACTCCAGGGTATTACCCCTTGAAGCCTTGCCCTTCAAACGCCCCCTCTGCTGCTTGCGATATTTTACCCTCTTTGGCATCAACATAGTCTCTTACCCTCCCTAATCATTCCGAAGCAGTGGCTTCTTCTGTTACAAGGAAAGCCTCAAATTCGGGCTTCTTAGGCAAGAGGTCACCCTTGTATATCCAAACCTTGACCCCTATTTTCCCCAAGATTGTGAGAGCTTCGGCCAAAGCATAATCTATATCGGCTTTAAGGGTATTGCGTGGTATCCGGCCTTCTTTTATCACTTCCTTGCGGGCCATCTCTGCTCCAGCCAGTCTCCCCTTGCATTGAATCATTATGCCCTTAGCGCCGGCTTTCATAGCCCTGGCTACTGCTTGCTTCATGGCCCGCCGGTGAGAAACCCGCTTCTCTATCTGCCTAGCAATGCTCCTGGCAACAAGAACGGCATCTAACTCTGGCTTCTTCACTTCTTCAACCTTCAAACTAACCCTTTGGCCCGTAAGCTCCTCCAGCTCTTGGCGAAGCCGGTTTATCTCCGCACCCTTTCTGCCTATTACTAACCCTGGCCTTGCGGTGTAAAGAGTTATGTTTATCTGCTTGGGGAAGCGCTCAATCTTAACCCTGGAAACCTCAGCATCAGCCAGCTCTTTATCTATAAGCTGGCGAATTTTTAAGTCCTGGTGGAGAAACTCGGTATATTGCTTCCCCTCGGCATACCAAACCGAGAACCAATCTTTGTTGTAACCAAGCCTGAATCCAATAGGGTGAACTTTCCGGCCCAAGCTTTCCCTCCTTTAAGGTGTTCTTTCGGCGACTACAACAGTTATGTGGGAATAGCGCCTGCGGATTGGGCGGACTCGCCCTCTGGCCGCAAAGCGCCTCCAAAGGCGAGTTGGTCCCTGATCAGCCGTTATTTTGGCGATGTACAAGTCCTCCCTGGAGAGGCCAAAATTCTCAACCGCATTAGCTACCGCCGATTTTATGGTTTTGGAGACAATTTTAGCTGCCTTCTGAGGCATGAACTCTAAAAGAGCTAAGGCCTCATCCACTTGCTTGCCTTTAAGCTGCCCCAAAATCCGACGAACCTTCTGAGGAGATATCCTTACGTAACGGGTCACCGCTCTTACTTCAAATCCTTCCATCTCTCACTCTCCTCACTTCTTCTGAACCTGGGTTTTCTTTTCCTTGACAGTATGCCCCCTGAAAGTTCGGGTAGGGGCAAATTCCCCCAGCCGGTGGCCAACCATTTGCTCAGTTATGTAGATAGGGACATGGCGACGGCCATCATGTACCGCGATGGTGTGGCCCACCATCTGAGGGACTATTACCGAAGCCCTGGACCAAGTCTTTATAACCCTCTTTTCCCCGGTCCGATTCATCTCCTCAATCCTTTTGAGAAGCTTAGGGTCCACAAAAGGCCCTTTCTTGAGGGAACGGCCCATATCACCACCTCCTACTTCCGCCGCTTGATTATGAACTTATCCGTAAGCTTATTTCGGCGGGTCTTTTTGCCCAATGCGCACTTGCCCCATGGGGTCTTGGGGTGAGGAAGACCGATTGGTGCCCGCCCCTCTCCACCACCGTGGGGGTGATCCCTTGGGCTCATGGCTGAACCCCGCACAGTAGGGCGCCACCCAAGCCAACGCTTCCTCCCGGCCTTGCCCAGCCTTATGTTAGCGTGGTCCACGTTGCCTACTTGCCCTATGGTAGCCATACACTTCAAGTTGATTAGCCTTATCTCGCCGGAAGGAAGCTTAACCTGAGCATAATCCCCTTCTTTGGCTAAAATCTGGGCTGCTGTACCAGCCGCTCTTACTAATTGCCCCCCACGGCCAGGATAAAGTTCAATGTTGTGGATGAAAGTCCCAACTGGAATGTTAGCCAAAGGAAGAGCATTGCCAACCTTTATCTCCGCTTCAGGCCCCGACATGACCGTATCGCCGACTTTAAGGCCAAGGGGAGCAATGATGTAACGCTTTTCCCCATCGGCATATTGAATGAGGGCAATCCGGGCCGAGCGGTTAGGGTCATACTCAATGGCTATGACTTTGCCCGGAATCCCGATTTTATCCCGCTTGAAATCAATTATGCGGTAAAGCCTCTTATGTCCTCCTCCCCTATGGCGGACCGTGATTCTGCCTTGGTGGTTCCTACCCGAATGCTTCTTCAAAGGCACCACCAAGGACTTCTCAGGCTCTTCCTTTGTAATCTCCTCAAAGGTGGAAACGCTCATCCCCCTTCTTCCAGGAGAGGTAGGCTTGTACACCCTTATCCCCATGGCTATACTCCTTCAAAGATTTGGATTTTCTCACCAGGTGCGAGCTTCACTATCGCCTTCTTCCTAGGCGGTTTCCTCACAACTATGTGGTAACCCCGACGGGCCCGCTTGGCAGGTAGCTTCACAATCCGCACCTCTTCTACCTTTACGTTGTAAATCTTCTCCACCGCCTGTTTGATTTGAATCTTGTTGGCCCTGGGGTCCACTTCAAAGACGTACTGCCCAAGCTCAGCCAATGCCCTCGTCTTCTCAGTATCAATGGGCCTGCGAATAATCTCGTAAATGTGCATGCTTGACCTCCTATTCCTTGCCCAAGATGGACTCTATGATTTCCAGCGATTTCTTGGGCATCACCAGATAATCGTAACCGAGAAGGTCTTTTACGTTCAAGTAATTGGCCAGGATTGTTTTCACGTTAGGGAGGTTATTGGCCGATTTTTGGACGTTCTCATCCTTAGAAGGCAGCAAGATAAGCACGCTACCGTTGACAGGCAGTTTATCCAAAAGCTCCTTCATGGCTTTAGTCTTAGGAGCCTCAAACTTCAGCTCATCCAAGACCACGATTTGGTCCTGCTTAGCTTTAACCGAAAGCGCCGATTTATAGGCCAGGTGACGCATCTTTTTGGGCATCTTCTGGTAATAGCTTCTTGGTTTAGGCCCAAAGACAATTCCTCCTCCAACCCAGTGAGGGGCCCTTATGGAACCTTGGCGAGCCCTTCCAGTGTGCTTTTGAGGCCATGGCTTTCTGCCGCCTCCGCTCACCTCGCCCCTGGTCTTTGTGCTGTGGGTGCCAAGGCGAGCATTGGCCAATTGCCTCACCAAAGCTTGATGCATGACCGCTACATGAGGCTCTATCCCAAATATGTCGTCTCTTAAGTTAATCTCCCCTACAACCTGGCCTTCCATGTTGTAAACGGGAACCTGTGGCATAAGCTCCTCCCGCTCTTTATACATATTTCTTCCTCTTTTCTTCGGTCTTCCTGGCCTGCTTTATTATAACCAGGCTGTTTCTAGCGCCTGGAACTGCTCCCTTTACGGCTAAGAGGTTACGCTGGGGATCAATAAACACTACCTCTAAATTCTGAACCGTCCTTCTTTCATTGCCCATCCTCCCAGCCATCCGCAACCCCTTGATTACCCGACCGGGGTCAGTACCAGCGCCAATTGAACCGGGGGCTCTGGTTCGGTCGGATTGGCCGTGGGTCTTCGGCCCGCCACCAAACCCCCAGCGTTTGACCACACCTGCAAACCCGCGGCCCTTAGTCCATCCAGTTACATCCACTTTTTCCCCTACTTCAAATATGCTCACCGTTATCTTCTGGCCAACTTGATAATCCTCGGGGTTGTCTACCCTTATCTCTTTGAGGTAGCGCAGGGGTGGTAGGTTGTTTTTCTTCAGCCTCATAAGTTCAGGCCGAGTTAGGCTTTTCGGCTTTACTTCCTCAAAGCCCAGTTGGATGGCCTTATAGCCGTCCTTTTCCTCAGTTTTCACCTGGGTTACAAAGCAAGGTCCCGCCTGAATCACGGTTACGGGCACTACCTCGCCCGATTCGGTAAAAATGCGAGTCATACCAAGCTTTTTGCCGATAATCCCTTTCATCTTTAACACTCCACCGTTTGGTTTAAAGCTTTATCTCTATGTCAACGCCCGCAGGAAGGTTGAGCCTCATTAAAGTGTCAATGGTTTTGGAAGTTGGGTCCAAAACCTCAATGAGGCGTTTATGAGTCCTTATTTCAAACTGTTCCATGGAACGCTTATCAATGAATGGGGAGCGGATTACGGAGAAGCGCTCAATTTTAGTGGGCAAAGGCACCGGTCCAATGACTCTCGCCCCTGTCCGCTCCGCAGCTTCCACTATTTGTCTTGCTGATTCATCCAAGACTCTATGGTCATAAGCTTTAAGGCGTATCCTTATCCTCTGCTTGGCCATTGCGGCCTCACCTCCTTAAAACTCTTAGCTTAAGCACTTATAACGGGGTGCAAACAAAAGCTTATTATAAACAGATTGCGAGTTTTTGCAAATTTCGCCCCCTGGTGGGTGCTCTCATTTTCCCACCCTCGTTTGCT
>CAYOIS010000002.1:0-28396 GCA_964404055.1 uncultured Anaerolineae bacterium
ATTACGCTTGTATTTGAAGCAAGCGCAAATGGGTAACCCGCGGGTCTATGATTACTTCGTCGGCCTCAAAGTCCAGTTTCAGGCGCCATTTTTGCAAGGTTGCCGCACCGATTATCACCGGCTCAGAAAGGCCTGGAATGAGCATGAATTCATCGGAGAAGCGGTAGCCTTCCAAATAGAAGTTGAGGCGTACCACCTGTTCTGCCCGTAATGTTCTTCCCTCTTCAGCCGTGCTAAAATCCATCGGTTCAGGAAGGGGCACCACGATTTCAAGTTTCTCGGCTAGTTCAGGCTGAATGCACGAGTAGATAGCACCACTGTCAAAGATGGCCACCACTTCTTGGCTTCCCTTTGAGCCAGCCAGGCGGATACGTTTCTGAATTACGCCCATAGGTTCACCTCCAGCTAAATTGTACCATAAGAGTGCAGGCAATGGAAAAAGTCTCTTATTTCGGCGGAGGTCTGGCCCGGTGCTAAACCTTAACCGGCCTTCGCCGCTTAAGGGGTAAAGACCTATCAAGAAGTTTGCACTGGCCTACCAGGCTTGTATAATTGAAGTGAGTAGAGAAAGCCAGGAGGGGTGAGATGGATTTCTCATTCCGAGAGCGGCAGGATAATCTGGAACGCGCCAATAGAGAAGAGTTTGATATCGTGGTGATAGGCGGGGGGATAACAGGGGCAGGGATAGCTTGGGATGCAGCACTGCGGGGCTTCACCACAGCCTTGATTGAAAAAGGGGATTTTGGAGACGGCACGAGCTCTCGCTCTTCTCGCCTCATTCATGGCGGATTGCGTTACCTGCGCTATTTCCAGGTGGATTTGGTTTACGAGGCTTGTCAGGAGCGATTCTTGCTCCTGCGGCACATCGCTCCACACATGGTAAGGCCATTGCCTTTCATCTACCCCGTTTACAAAGGCCATGGAATGGGGCTTTCAGGAGTGCGGGTGGGTATGTGGCTTTACGACCTCTTGGCCTTTTCCCGCCGGGTTGGGCGATACCAGATGCTTGGCCCCGATGAAGCTTTGAAGGCAGAGCCAGCTCTGGAGAAAGCAGGCCTAAAAGGAGCAGCTTTCTTCTACGATTGCTTGGGCAACGATAGCCAAATCACCTTGGCTACCGTAAAGGCCGCTTGCAAGGCGGGGGCTGTGCCCCTAAACTACGTAGAAGCCATTGGATTGCTCAAAAGCCAGGGGAAGGTACGAGGGGTAGCTGCCCGCGATGTCCTCACCGGGAAGGAATTGGAGGTCAAAGCCAAGTTAGTGGTGAATGCTGCTGGCCCTTGGGCCGACCGGATACTGGCTATGGATTCACCAAGTTATACCGAGGGGCTTCGCCTGACTAAGGGGATACACTTAGTGGTGCGGAGGGAAAGGGTAGGCAACCAGAATGCCGTGACCATTTCCTCCCCCAGGGATGGAAGGTTCGTCTTCCTAATCCCTTGGTGGCAGTTTACCATAATAGGCACTACCGATACCGATTACCAAGGGGACCCTGATATGGTCTATGCCGATGCCGAGGATGTGGATTACCTTCTGGAAGCTGTAAATTATACCTTGCCCCACGTTGAATTGAGGTCAGAAGACGTAATAAGCACTTTTGCTGCCCTCAGACCCTTGGCTTTCAAAGGGGGCTCATCCCCTTACGAGGTCTCCCGCAAGCACCGCATCTTTGAGACGCCCGGAGGGATGCTCTGCATCGCCGGAGGCAAGTTCACTACTTACCGCAAGATGGCCTGCGATTTGGTGGACAAGGCAGCGGAGAAGCTGGCCAAAGAATTCTCCCGCTTCCCTAAGGATAAATGCCGCACTTACCAAACCCCTCTGCCTGGGGGAGAACGCCTGCCCGATGAAGAAACTTTGGCGCTTTGGGAAAAGGCTACGGGCTTAGGCAAAGAGCAAATGGATTACCTGGCCTTCTCCTACGGCTCTGAACTGGAAAACGTGGTCCGCCTCATTCAGGCGGACCATTCCCTGGCCGAGCCTATAGTTCCTGGGTTGCCGTACGTGAAAGCTCAAATCCTTCACGCTATTCACCACGAAATGGCCATTACTTTGAAGGATTTTATGATGCGACGTACCCGCATCCTCTACGAAGCCCCCGATGGTGGCCTTAGCGCTGCTCCAGAAGTAGCTCGGCTAATGGCTGCGGAGCAAGGTTGGGACCAAGCCAGGGTGGAAAAGGAGCTGACTGAGCTCAAGCAAGAATGGGAGAAAACTCAGCGGTTCCGTCGCTCATAAGGAGGGGAACGAATTGAACCTGCTTTTAACTGGAAAACCGGGCATAGGCAAAACCACGGTTATAATGCGTGTGCTGGAAGCTTTGAGCATCCCGGCTACTGGCTTCTACACCAGGGAAATCCGAGGCCCCAGAGGGCGCTTGGGTTTTGAAGCCGTAACTTTGGATGGAAAAAGGTGCACCCTGGCCCATGTAGATTTCCGTAGCCCATACAAGGTGAGCAAATACGGGGTTGATGTAGCCACCTTTGAGCGAGTAATTGTGCCATCAATAGAGCCAAGCCTTAACCTTCAAGCCGCCATGATAGTGATAGACGAAATCGGCAAGATGGAGTGCTTCTCCACCCTGTTCTGCGAGGCTGTGCTTAGGGCATTAGATTCCGAAAAACCGGTTTTGGGCACGATAACTTTCGGGGGAGGGGATTTCATAGAAAGCATCAAACGCCGTCCCGATGTGGAAATCATCCTGGTGACCGTTGCCAATAGGGATAGCCTACCAAAAGCCATTTTGAGCAAATTAGGCGCGGTGTAAGAAATGCCGTTACCTTGGGAAACATTGGAAAGGCTTTTAAGCAAAGTCACAAAACCTGCTCGCTACGTAGGCGGTGAACTCAACAGCATCGTCAAAGACTGGGGCAAAGCCAAGGTGAAAATCGCCCTGGCTTATCCGGATGCCTATGAAGTAGGCATGTCCAACCTCGGCCTTGCCATCCTTTACGACATCATAAACAGCCAGGAAGAATTCGTAGCCGAGCGGGTCTATGCCCCCTGGCCTGACATGGAAGAGGTAATGCGCCAAGAGAAAATCCCGCTTTTCAGCTTGGAAACCCGCCACTTCCTGAAAGAGTTTGACTTTGTAGGCTTCAGCTTGCAATACGAACTCACTTACACCAATGTCCTGAATATGCTGGACCTGGCCGGTATTCCCCTGATGTCGTTTCAGAGGACCGACGATGACCCGTTGGTGATAGCTGGTGGGCCATGCACCTTTAACCCCGAGCCTATGGCCCCCTTCGTTGATTTCTTCGTCATCGGGGATGGGGAGGAGGTGATTCTGGAAATACTGAAGGCTTATGCCGAGTGGAAGGAAAAGGGTGGTAAAAGGCGGGAATTCTTGCGCCAGGCTGTTTCTATAGAAGGTGTGTACGTTCCCTCTTTCTACCGGACCAATTACAACCCTGACGGGACCTTTGGCGGTGTGACGCCGCTTCTTCCGGAAGCGCCAGCCAGTGTGCGCAAGCGTTTAATTCCAACCCTTACCCCAATCCCTACTAAGCCTGTCCTGCCACACATGGAAACTGTCCACGACCGGGGGAACATTGAAATCCAACGGGGGTGCGGTCAAGGCTGCCGCTTCTGTCAGGCGGGGATAATCTACAGGCCTGTGCGGGAAAGGCCGCTTGAGGAAATCTTGGGAGCAATAGGGGAACTGCTCCAGAACACGGGGTATGAAGAGATTGCCTTGACCTCCCTTTCCAGTGCCGATTATTCCCGGATTGAGGAGCTGTTAGAGAAGCTAGACAGTAAGCATTACCCGTGGCCTTTAGCTATATCCCTCCCTTCCCTTAGGGTTGATTCTTTCTCCGTTTCCTTGGCTGAAAAACTGGAGAAGCGCGGGCGGACAGGGCTTACCTTTGCTCCTGAGGCTGGTAGCCAGCGCTTGCGGGATGTGATAAACAAAAAGGTCACCGAAGCCGATATCTTAGAAGTGGCTGAAGCCGCTTACTCCCGCGGTTGGCATCGCCTGAAATTCTACTTCATGATTGGCCTACCTACGGAAACAATGGAGGATGTAGCTGAGATAGGCAGAATAGTGCACAAAGTCTTGGACATTGGCCGTAAGTACCAAGGAGGGCGAGCCGAATTAGCCGTAAGTGTTGCCACTTTTGTACCTAAGCCCCATACCCCGTTCCAATGGTTGCCGATGGCCGGTGAAGAAGAAGTGGCGGAGAAGCAGAGGATGCTGCGCAGACTCCTCAAGCGCAGGGGCATTTTCCTGAGCCTATCGGATTACCGCACTTCCCTTTTGGAAGCTGTCCTTGGCCGTGGGGACAGAAGGCTGGGTGAAGTCATCTATAGGGCCTGGCGCAAGGGAGCTAAATTTGATGCCTGGGGTGAGCTCTTCCGCTGGGATTTGTGGGATGAAGCTTTCCGCGAGGCCGGTTTGAGTCCTTCCTTCTACGCTCACCGCTTTCGCTCTAGGGATGAAATTTTCCCTTGGGACCACATTGACACCGGGGTTGAGAAAGAATTCCTCTGGGAGGAATACCAGAGGGCACTTCGGGGCGAAACCACCCCAGATTGCCGGAGGAATTGCTACGCTTGCGGCATAAGGAAAGCTTTCAAGATTAAGGAGCCGGTCCTAGCTTAAATCCTCACCACCTTCTCCCATGGAGTAGGCTCTTTCCTGGGCCAAGGGCCGAGGTATTTGCCCCTTTCCAGCCCTGCCTTCTCCAGTGCCTTTTCCCAGCGCGAAGGCGTGACTTTTTCCCCACTCTCGACTACTTCGGCCAGAGCTAAACCTATGTGCCTATCGCCACGGCTAAGAGTGGCCTGAACAATGGCCCAGGCGGGGCTTTCGGCCCGAACTTTAACCTTGAGTCGGCCCAAAAGCCGCCGCAGAAGCTTTAAGCGTTCTTCAAGCTCTTCCTCTGAGGCCATGCCTATCCTTTGAAATGGGGTGTGGGGCTTGGGGACGAAGGGGGAAATGTTCACCACTAATTCGCCTTCAAACCGTTTGAGAACTTCCGCTACCAGCTTCCCGATTGCCTTTACATCCTCCTCGCTCTCCCTTGGGAGGCCTATCATAAAGTAAAGCTTCATCCGGCGGATGCCATGCTTTTCGGCCAGCTCAGCTACGCGGAGGACGTCCTCTTCCGGAATCGGCTTGCCGATTACCCTTCTGAGGGCGAAGCTTCCGGCTTCGGGGGCCAATGTTATGGTGGCCGAACTTTGAGCTATGGCCTTGATGAGCTTATCGGTTACGGATTCGGCCCTTAAAGAGGAGGTAGAAATTCCTGCTCCGAGGGCCATGAGGCCATCCAAAAGCTCGTCCATCTTGGAATAATCGGAAACGGCGAACCCCACAAGGCCGATGGTCTTGCGCCAATTTAGCCCTTGCCGAGCCTGGGCTAAGATTGAATCCACTGAGCGCTCCCTTAGGGGAGGGTAAATGCACCTTGCCAAGCAGAACCGGCAATCCCTCCCGCAGCCCCTCTCTATCTCTACGAGGTACATCCCTCCGAACTCGGTGTCCTCCGTAAGCACAACCGAATGGACTGGGTAAAGGTCCAAGTTACGGACCCATTGCCTGGGCACAGGGGGATCGGAAATGGAGTGCAGGAGTGGGACATAAACCCCTTGAATTTTTTTCAGCGCTCTGAGGAGCTCATTCCGGGAAAGAGAAGGGGCTTCCCTCAAAACAGCCACCAACTCCGGGATTACCTCTTCGGCCTCGCCTATCACGAAAGCGTCCATGAACAAAGCCAAGGGCTCGGGGTTGGCTGAGACAGCTGGTCCTCCGGCGATGACTAAAGCATCTCCTTCCCCTCGGTCGGCGGAAAAAAGGGGGATGCGGCTGCGCCTTAGCACCTCTAAAACGTTGAAGTAATCAAGCTCGTAAGGGATGGAGAAAGCTATGACTGAGAAGTCGGCTAAAGGGCGTTGCGATTCCAGGGAAATTGGTCCCCCTTCATCCATAAAGAGGGGGTCAGCAAAAACTCTCTCGCAAACCACGTCCTTTTCGGTATTGAAAAGGCGATAGACGGTCTGGAAGCCGAGGCTGGACATGCCGATGTAGTAAGTGTTGGGATAAACGAGGGCAATTGGGATTTTCCCTCCCCAATCTTTTAGTGTGAAGCCTATCTCCTTTTGCAGAGTGGCTCTGGCTTTTGCCTTCTTTTTCCAGCTCATTTAGCGAGTGGCTCTAACAGCGGCACCACCTCTCCTTTCAATTGCTTTAGCACTTTTCCCAATTCTGTATCCTTAAGCCTGATGGAGACAGGGACTTCCATCTGGACCGGGATAGTTTGGCTTACCGGCACTTCTACGTAGAGTTCTATAGGCAACTTTAGGCCGGGAGGGAGTGCCAAGCTCACGGTACCCCTTATGGAGCCTCCTCCCCCTGGGAGGACGAAATTGGCGTTAGTGCTAAGGGGGACAGAGCCTACTATGGTAACCCTGGTGCGGGTATTTAGAGGCAGGGTGAAATTGATGGGGATTGTATCGCTTATGGGCACTTTGACGTTTATAGTGGCCTCTTCCAACCGGTTGAGCTCGGTCATAATTCTGGTAACCTTTGGCTTTATGAGCGCTTGGTGGGCTTGAGGTAACCGCCAGAAGAGCAAGTCCAGGAGGATAATAAGGGCTATGAGGAGGATGAGGTTAGTGCAAAAGGAAAAGACGATGGCAATATTCTTGAAGGCATCCCAAAGCTTGTTCCATTGGATAGGGATTTTGCCCATGTTTATCCTCCTTGTGAGACTTTAAGCCAAGCTAAATGCCGCGCCTTTGCAATTATATCAGCGGAAACGATATATGCCAATTGGAGCTCGGAGCTTTTACATTGCAATCGAGAAGCCTTCGCAATTTTGGGGTCCTGCGCCGGCCCCTGGCCGAGAGCCCAAAGGAGCTTACAACTCAGGTGAGGAGCCTCGGTAGAAAGGTTTTCTCCTGTTAGCTTTAGGTTTGCCAAAGCTTTGGTCCCCGCTCATGGTAGGCTTGTAATAGTCCGAAGCTCGCCCCCTTTTACTCCCTCCTCGTAGTGAGCTATGGGAGGTTTGGGGAATACTTCACACAAGCCTTGGGAGGGTGTAAGTCGCATTCCACTGCCAGTTTAATGGAGGTCGGTGGAGGCTGGCCCAAAGCCTGAGGAGGCCGATTTCAGTCGGCATGGAAAGCCAAAGGAAGAGACTTGATAAACTTGGGGCATGCCTTGTGCGCACTTTTTAATTGCCAAAAAAAGCTTTTTGAGGTATAATTGAAAATGTCACCGCCCAAACTGGTCCCATTGCTCCGTTGTCTTTAGGGGGATAGTGTAATAAACTTTGGAGCAAAGGGATTATGAAGAAGAGCCCCTTTGGTGTTGAAGCTGTAAAGTGCCTTAACCCCCTTCCCGGCAGGGGAAAGTGGAGTAGTAGGGTTGTAAATTGCTCCCCTTGCTTTATGGAAAGGTTAGGGGATGCTCCCGCAAGTTGCTCGCTGGCAAGAGCATGTTCGGATACTGGCTGAGGTAATCGGCCCCCGCGGCTCTACTACTGAGGGAGAACGGCGTGGTTCCGAATACTGCTACGAAGTGTTAGCTGGCTTGGGCTTCAGCCCTCATCTGGAATCTTTATCCAGCGCCCGCTCTATCTACCATCCTCATCTTATCGCTGCCCTAATGTTTCTAACTGCTTGGCTTATCTATCCATTGGGAGGACGGGTCACCGCTGCCGTTGCCGTTCTCCTCTCGCTTATTGCCCTCACTTCTGAGCTTTTGGAACTCTCTTTTCACGATAACCTTTTGCGCCGGTTAATCCCCAAAGGGCAGAGCCAGAACGTCTTCGCTATTATCCCGCCCAAGGAGGAGCACCGTCAGGACCTTATCCTCATTGGCCACGTGGATAGCCACCGCACTCCCCTCATCTTCCGCAGCCCCCGCTGGGTTTCCGCTTACACCATCTTCACTACCGTTGCCTTTGTCGCTTTCTTGGCCCAGGCTTTTCTTTTCCTTTTGGGGATGATTGCTGGCTGGGAATGGGTCTGGCCCGCTTCAGCTCCTGGTGCAGTATGTGCTGTCTTGCTCTTGGCCCTTTGCATTCAAGCAGACCTGACCCCATTCAGCCCTGGGGCGAACGACAACGCTACGGGTGTTGGTTTAGTGCTGAGCTTGGCGGAAGCATTGCGGGATTCCCCCTTGCGCTACACCCGCGTCTGGGCTGTCTGCACAGGCTGTGAGGAAGTCCAGCACTACGGTGCAGCTGCCTTTTTCGCTCGCCACCGGACGGAGTTCCGCAACCCTGTAGCTTTGGTTTTTGAGATGTTGGGCTGCAGTGGGCCTGCTTGGCTAATCAAGGAAGGCATCGTCGTTCCCTTCCGGGCCGACAAACGCTTGGCGAAGCTGGCGGAGGAATTAGCTCAGGCTCATCCTGAATGGGGTGCTTTTCCAACCAGCCTTTCCGGTGGCAATACGGAAATGGCTGATGCGTTGCGGGCTGGCATCCCTGCCATCACTCTGATTGGGATTGGGCGCCGGGGGGATAAACCATACTGGCATCGTATAGACGATACGCCCGACAAGATGAACCCAGCGGTTATGGAGCGGGCTTGGGCTTTTGCCTGGGCCTTTATCCAAGCTTTAGACCAACAAGCAGGGTAAGAAGTGCCGTGGGACACAGCTTAGAAGTGTTGGTTGCCTTTGATGCGGAGGTCTTGGGGGAGCCGAGGCCATTGCTGTGTTAGGGTTTAGGGCGAAAATCCGAGGATGAAGGGGGGTCGGGGCACTTTTGGAGATGCTCGGAATTTTGGCGCGGTATGCCACTACAAGTAGTGGGGCAACAGCTCCAAACTGGCACTTATGGGGTATTTGGGCGGCAAAAATCCGAGCATCCTCCCACTTTTTGGGGCCTGTGGAGATGCTCGGAAATGGAAAAGATGGTAGTTTTTGGCCAAATTCTGGTTACAGAGATGATGTTTAATGGCTTCATAGGTGAAAGATTGAGCTATCCCCTTCGGGGGATTGAAACATCAGACCTAACCCCCTGGCCCCCTTCCCTAGCAGGGAAGGGGGAGAATTCCGGCGGGGGGTCTCCCCGCTCCGGGAAAGGGCCGGGGGAAGGGTTAAAAGTGTAGATGAGACCTGCAGGAGGATTTGATTTATGGAAGAGAAAAATGCCGTTTACTTTATCGCTCTTGCCTCTTTGCTTCAGCACATTGGGAGGTTTGCCAAGCTGGCCGGCTTTGAGGAGTTACTCCTGGAGAAGCCTCTGGAGGAACGAGAGAAGAAAATCCTCACGCTGGCCGACTATCTATCCACGGGCGAATTGCACCTTGCAGAAGGAAAGCAGCCCCGTCAGCTTCGCTCCATCTTCTGTTCCCTCACTGCCGATGGCCAACAGGCCCCGGAAGTCCTATACTGGCCCCTGCAACCTCTGCAAATGCGTCAGGATGCCATCTTCCCTCAGAAAGAAGCGGTCTCTGAGACGATAAAGAAGGCCTATGAAGACCTCGGGGCAAAGTTTAAGGAGCAAGCTGAAAGCTTAAGAAAAACCCAGGGTGAGAACTTGCCTATCTACTTGGAAAGCCTGCTCCTTCTGCTTCAGCGCTATGCTTGGTGCATCCCTTCTGCCCTTCCGGACGTAAGCCTTTACGATCACGCCCGAATTGCCGCTGGGTTGGCAGCCTGCCTGTTGGAGCAAGACGAGGCTACGCTGGGGCAAATTCTAAATGCGCTGGAGGGATGGTTTCAGGCCCGCAATACGAACAAAGCTGCCCCGGCGTCCGAAGTGCTGGAGAAGGCAGAACTTGCCCTGCTGGTCGGTGGGGATATAAGCGGGGTACAGGACTTCATCTATACCATCACAGCACGAGGTGCAACGAGCGCACTGCGGGGCCGCTCATTCTACCTCCAACTCCTAACTGAGGCAGTGGCCCGTTACGTCCTCCGGCGGCTTGGTTTGCCCATCACTAACCTCATCTACCAAGGTGGCGGAGTCTTCTACTTGCTGGCCCGCCCATCCGACCAGGCTCGCCTTGAAGAAATCCGGCGGGAAGTGAGCTGCATCTTGCTGGCTCACCACCGGGGCGACCTCTACTTGGCGTTGGCTTTTGTCCCCCTCCACGCTGCTGACTTCTACGGCGGGCGCATCTCCGGAAGGTGGGAAGAGCTGGGGGAGCGGTTGCAGAAGGCCAAGCAGCGTCGCTTCTCCGAATTGGGGGATGAGCTGGCTTGGCTATTCCAGCCCGAAGGACACGGTGGTAGCGCGGAGAGAGAATGCCAGGTCTGCGGGCGGGAGCATCCAGGCACTAAAGAAGATAATGGAACCCGCAAATGTCCACCCTGCCTTTCGTACGAAGAGTTAGGGGATGATTTGCGGCAGGCCCGTTACCTTTGGATGGCCCAAGAGGACCCGGCCGTGCCGGCTAAGCCCCTGGATGTAACACAAGGCGGCTGGAAAGAAGTCCTCGCTGCCTTCGGGATGAAAGCTGGTGTAGTGAAAGAACTCAAAGACGTGCCCAATACTATCAGGCCACGTTGGATTTTAGCCCTGAAAGATGAGGCAATGGCAGACTTGCAGCCTGATCCCCAAACCGTCGTTGGCCGCCGGTTCTTGGTCAATGTGACCCCGATTTTGACCCAAGAGGAATGCAATGAATTCCGGGGAAAGATAGAAGGCCTCTCTAAGCCGGGAAGCGTTAAGGATTTCTCCGTGATGGAACATCAGTCTAAGGGCATCAAGCGGCTGGGAGTCCTACGGATGGATGTAGACAACCTGGGCAAGCTCTTTGCCGAGGGATTTGGAGAGAAGGCGAGCTTTTCCCGGGTTGCCGCACTCAGCTTCGCCATCAGCCTATTCTTTGAGGGGTGGATAGAGGTACTGGCAGAAAGGCTGGGGAAGGATGAGAAAGGCCACGACCGCTTATACTCAATCTACTCCGGTGGGGATGACCTTTTCTTCGTGGGCTCTTGGGATGCTGTGGTAGAACTGGCGCGAGCGATTCGGGCGGATTTTTCCCGCTTTGTGGCTGGCCATCCGGGCGTCCATACCAGTGCTGGAATCGCCCTGATCGGTGCCAAGTACCCCCTTTATCAGGCAGCAGAGGACGCTGGAAGGGCTGAGAGTCAGGCAAAGGGATTGCGCTGGGAAGAGGATGGAAAGAAGCGTGAGAAGGATGCCATCTCTTTCTTGGGGCAGGCTCTACCGTGGTACCGCTTTGGCATGGAGGACTGCGTAGAGGGTATGGATACCGTTCACAGCTTGGCTCACCTTCTGTTCAGGTTAACCTCCCCGCAGGATAAAGGTGGGGAAGGTGTTCCCAGGGCCTTGCTCCAATTGCTGATTCGTCTCCGGGAGCTGCACCAGGAGACTGCCGAAAGGCGGGCCCGAGTTGGGGAAGACCGTAATCTGGCCGGGACGGTTCAGACCTACTATGGCCCTTGGATTTGGCGAGGATACTATTTCCTGAAGAGGATGGCGCGGCGGCTGGAAAAGGAGCAACCGAAAGCCAGTAAAGATGTGGATAAGTTAGCAGATATGCTCCACAAAGGAAACTTCCGGGCAATAGAGTGGATTGGCTTAGCCGCCCGATGGGCGGAACTGCTGGGAAGGGAGGAAAAATAGGAAATCCGCACTCTGGATGCAAAAGCAAGGGCTGTAAATCCGGGGTGCTTAAGTCTAAGCCTGGTAGTTTACGGCCAGGCCTCAAAATTATAACAGGAGGTGACAAATGACACAGCAACAGAAAGGAACAACTTTCAATCCTCCCACCGATCAAGACCTGTGCACCATCATCACTGACCCCAACGGCACGCAGAAACTGGTGGAGTGGGCTGACCGGCTGGGAAAGCACCTGAAGGATATAGGCCTTACTTCTCATCAGATCCGCACCCTTTTCGGTGAAGTCCGCCTGATTCAGGCGGAGTGGAACACTAACCGTCAGCGGGCATTCCGCCGTCTGGTCCTACTCAAACCCAAGATGGCCTATCGGGCCCGCAAAGAGCGCGGCAAAGCCGTTGGGGAACTGGTCAAAGTCCTGGACCCGGCACTGGATTATGTGATTAAGGCTAAACCCCGTCCAAAGGACCAACCGCCGGGGACTGGGGACAACCAAGATGACAATTTCCAGCGGTTTGTGGAATTCCTTGAGGCCATCCTGGCTTACCACAAAGCTTACGGCGGAGAGTAATCCCTGAGGAGGTGAACCATGCCGAATAAAACCATCCAACTTAAAGGCCGCATTTTCTTGACCTTTAATTTACGAGCTTGCACAGGTTTGCACATTGGCGGTTCAGAGACTGGAATTGAAATAGGCGGCATAGACAAAGTTGTCATCCGTGACCCCATCACTAACCGTCCGTACATTCCCGGCTCTTCCCTCAAAGGCAAGGTTCGCTCCCTCCTGGAGAAGTACCGCGGCCTCCCCCTGAACCGCAAAATTGGGCAAACCTTCATCCACAGTTGCGAAAAGCCGGAAGAATACCAAGGTTGCGACATCTGCCAAGTCTTCGGCGTCCCAGGGGAAATGGAATTCGCCACCCCTACTCGCCTCGTTGTCCGGGACGTCCACCTGACGGAGGAAAGCGCTCGCATCCTGACCGAGCAAGCTCGTACCGACCTTCCATATACCGAAGTCAAGACGGAAGTAGCCATTGACCGGGTCACCTCTGCCGCTAACCCCCGCCGCATGGAGCGGGTCCCTGCCGGAGCTGTCTTCGGCCCTGCTGAACTGGTTTACTCCATCTATGAAGGAAGCGATGGTGAAGACAACATCGCCGACCCTGGGAAAGATGTGGAGAGGTTCCGTACCTTGGTGGAAGGGCTTCAGCTCCTGGAAGATGACTACTTGGGCGGCTCGGGCTCCCGCGGCTCAGGCAAAGTGAAACTGGAAGGCATAACCGTTTCCGTCCGGCCCGGTGAAAAGTATCTGGAAGAGCCCCAAAAGGTGGGAGAATACAAAGACCTGGCTGCTCTTGTGGCTGAGCTGCCGATTCTGCTCCAAGAGTTAAAGCAGGCTTTTGGACTGGCGTAAGAGGAGGCGGGCGATGGCTAAATTAACCGTCTACCGCCTCGCCTTTCATGCTGGCTTCCACGTCGGTATCCGGGGCGTTAACTTGGAGGAAAGCGGAACGCATATACCTTCAGACACCCTCTTCGCTGCCCTTTTGGATGCTTTCATACGCAGCGGCGGTGATGCGGAGGGGTTCGCAAAGCCGTTCAAGGAAAGAACCCCGCCTTTCCTCCTTACCTCTGCTTTCCCCTTTGCCGGGGGCGTCCGCTTCTTCCCAATGCCAGTCCCTCTGGACCGCTGGTTTTCCCCCGAAACGCTCCGGGAGCGCTCCAAGGACCTGAGGAAAGTGAAGTTTCTCTCCGAGGGGCTTTTCCAGCTGATGCTGAAGGGGGAGCAAATGGACGATTGGCTCTTCCCGAAAGGAGAAGCTGAGCCAGAACGCGGTGTTGCCCTGCAAGACGGGGTTTTCTGGCTTAGTGCGGACGAAGTCAAGCAACTGCCAGAATCTATGTGGATAAACCCTCGCACTCATCAGCCAATCCCTTTGCGTGCACTGCGGCGCCACTCAGTCTTCGCCTTACAGCAGGTGCCACGTGTTACCCTGGACCGAGTTTCCTCGGCCTCAAACATCTTTCATGCCGGGCGGGTATCCTTTAGCCTCGGCTGCGGGCTCTGGTTCGGTGTCCATTGGCTCAACCCCGACATGCAGGTGAGCGCAACCGGCCCTTCTTTCCGCAATGCTTTCTTAAGGGCCTTGGCAACCCTGGCCGATGACGGTCTGGGTGGGGAACGCACCGTCGGCTATGGTGGATTCTCCTGGACCGAGGAGCCAGATAGCCTTTCTCTGCCTGACCCGAAGGGAGAAAGCCTCATGTGGCTGCTATCCCGCTATCACCCACGTCAGGACGAGCTTCCGGTGGCATTGACTGAATCCCCCGGATACCGTTTGACCGCCGTGGCGGGATGGCTCCGCTCCTGGCAAGGCCCATCTCAGCGACGCCAACGCCTCTGGTTAGTGGCTGAAGGAAGTCTCATCTGCTCCGTTGGCTCCGGCCCCTGGGGCGATATTACTGACGTCCGCCCTCGCTACCTCAACCCCGCTGGCGACCTCCCACACCCAGTCTGGCGCTACGGTTTCGCCTTAGGAGCCGGCGTAGCAGAGGATTCACAACGCCAGGAGGTGTGAAATGGCCGACTACATCCTTTACAAAGCTAAGGCTACGCTCCTAACCCCACTCCACATCGGCACTGGGCGGAACCTGCTCCTCTCTTACGACTACGCTGTTTATGGTGGGCGGACTTGGCGGCTGAACGAGGACGCTATTTTAGAGGCCCAGAACGTGGATGACCCAAGGGTCATGGCTTTGCTGATGAAGACCCCGCCTGCTCAATTGTTGAAGCCAGGGGATTTCCAAGAGGGAAGCCCATTCTTCCGGTACGTCATCCGTGGTGTACCTCGCTCTCAAGCTGAAGGAGCCCAGCTGCAGGAGCAATGGAAAGACCCATATGACCGTCCGTACCTCCCTGGCACCAGCCTCAAAGGTGCGCTGCGAACTGCACTGGCCTGGCATGCTTGGGAAATCCTGAAGCTCCGCCCAGAGCGGTCTCGCCTCAACCCCAATCCCCGCTTCGCTGCTCAGGGCTATGAGCGCCAAATTTTCGGCCCTGACCCCAACCACGACCTCCTGCGCGCCTTGCACGTGGGAGACAGCGAACCGGTCGGAGCAGACAGGCTGATTTTGATTAACGTGCGGGTCATAAACAAGACAGGCACAATGGGACCACCAATTGAGCTTGAAGCAGTTGCTCCGGAGACAGTTTTCCACTTCACTGTCAAACTGGACCTGACGCTCTTCTCCGACTGGGCCAAGCGGCACCGGCTGGAGATGCATGGGGAAGACTGGCTGCGGAACCTGCCAGCGGTGGTCAACCGCCACACTGCACAACGGTTAGAAGAGGAGCGGGCGTGGTTCAACGGTGTCCCCGGTGCGGAACGGATTCTGCAATTCTACAAGGAGCTGAAAGTTCCCGCTCGTGGCTTCCTCTTGCAGGTTGGCTGGGGCACCGGCTGGGACGACAAAACTTTCGGCAGTCACCTGCGGGCTGACCCCGACTTCTTGGAGGGAATCCTGCGACCTCCCAAGGCAGGAGGCTACGGCATCGCTCGGGGCCGCCGCCAGCCTGGAGACCCATTCCCTAAAAGCCGCCGGGTTATAGTCCAAATTCATCGTGCCCCGGATGGCCGCATCATCCAAGAGCGCCCTGTCGCCCCTCTGGGGTGGATGTGGGTAGAATGGGAGGAGGCGGCCTTGTAGCTTTCCAATCCGAGAAATGCTGAGCTTGCTACGGAAGGCCTTTCACTGTGTCACTTCAGAGTGCTGCCGGGGAGAATAAAGTTCGCCAACAGGCCCTACTCAATATCAAGAGCGATTCCTTCCTTGCCTTAAAAGGCGGGTTCTGGCGCAGAAAGTAGGAGGAAAGCTTGGGTAAATTAATGGTTTGCTTAATTGGCGAACAGCCTATTCCCAACCTCTTGCCGCTGCGCCACCAGCCACCGGATATAGCTTTGTTAGTGCACACTGACCGGACGAAGGGAGTGGCTCAGCGGCTCAAGAAATTGCTGGAACCCAAGGTTAAAGTTTACTTGCTTCAGACAGACCCTTACGATGTTCAGAAAATCCATGAAGACCTTCAGAAATTCCTTGCTGAGAATATTGAGGAAGGGACGGAACTGGTGTTCAACCTGACCGGAGGTACTAAGACAATGGTTCTGGCTGCGTACGAGTTGGCTCGGGAACACAATGCCCCTTTCCTCTACCTTCAAAGCGAAGGTAAGCGCTCCGTCCTTTACCGATACCGGTTTGAGGCGAAGGAGCCCTTTTATGAAGACAAGGAAACAATACCAGGCGTCATCACCATTGAGGATTACCTGAAGGCTTACGTGGACAACTACAATGTTACCGAGCCGAGGAACCCCTTTGAGAAAGAAATTGGGAAAGCCTTGGAAGGAGCAGTGGATGAAGTGGTTAGTGGGGTAACTTTAGCTGCAGCGCTGGAGGTGGACTTGGTCGTTCGGAAAGGAAACCAGGTGGGCGTGATAGAGGCCAAAACAGGCGCCAGGGCAAGGAGTAAAGAAGGCCTGGACCAATTGAATGCTGTATGCGAGCAAAGATACTTGGGCACATACACCCATAAAATCCTGGTCGTAAACCAGCAATGGAGTCAAACTCTAACTAACCTCCGCGAACTGGCTAACGCCTGGCGCGTAACCGTAATTGAATTGCCCTCATTTACTGAAGAGCACCCTTTTCTGTCCGAAGAAGATAAAGAAGTCCTTCGGAGCGAAGTTATCAAAGTCCTAAGTGGATAAGGAGGCCCTATGATCGTCCTCAACTTTTCTCACCCCCTCACCGAAGAGCAATTAGCCCAGATAGAAGCGCTCACAGGCCAGAAAGTAGAGCGGGTCATAGAAGTGCCAACTCAACTGGACCCTGAAGCACCGTTCGCCCCGCAGGTGATGGAGCTTGTGGAGAAGGTGGGGCTTTCTCCCAAGGAATGGCAAACTTTGCCCATCCTCATTAACCCCCCATCCCTGAACGCCATTGCTGTTATCCTCTTGGCTGAACTCCATGGGCGGATGGGCTACTTCCCCACCATCATCCGGCTTCGTCCTGTTCCGAACGCTATCCCTCCACGCTTTGAAGTGGCCGAATTAATCAACCTGCAAGCCGTGCGAGACAAAGCAAGGGAGCAGAGGAGATGAGGGAGCGAAAGGAACTCCTCAACTTTTTGAGAGCCTTCCTTCAGAGCGCCGAGTCCTCGCCAGAACTGCTGGCTGCCTTCATCCTGGGACTAATCGTAGCGAACACCTTAGCCCAGTTAGTTTACGAGCTGCTAATGGCGCCCAAAACCTGGTCTACCCTGTGGCGGCCTGCTTTGGCAATCTTTGTGATGACGGGTGTGGCTTATTTGCTCTACCGACGTGACCGGCAGCGTGCTCGCACCATGCATGTTGTCGTAGATGAGAACCGATTGGCTCCGCCTCACCCTGGCATAATCTGGCTCTTCGGGCCAGGCCGGTTTGACCATCTGCTGTTCGCCCTTGAGCACCACCAGAAAGGAGGCGGGGCATCCCACTGCTGGTTAGTGATGCAGAACACAGAACCAGTGCAGAGGACATATAGCCAACTTATCCAGCAGCTGAATGCCAAGGGGCTGAAGACCCAACTGCATCCCATTTACATCCCCCAACTGGAAGCTGGAGATGCCTACCAGGCCGTCCGGAGGGTCTTTGAAGAGGAAGCGCCTAAGGTGGGCCTGAAGCCAGAAGAGGTTATAGCCGATATCACCGGTGGCCTTAAGCCTTTGACTGCAGGCATGATACTGGCTGCCATCACTCTTGACCGCGAGTTGGAATACGTGGAGAGCGAAAGGGACCCTCAAGGAGAGCCAATTCCTGGTACACTACGTGTTGTGCTAATAGACCTGAATTTCTATGTTACACGAAAGGGGTGACATGCTTTTAGCAGCAGTAATCTTCCTTTCCCCTTTATACCCAGTAACCCTCCCCGCTGACCTGGGGCGGGCGGTCCATGCCTGGTTCTTAGGGCAGGTGCAAAGGGTTGACCCCGCCCTGGCCGAACGTCTCCATGAGCCCAACCGCCCTCGCCCTTTCACCCTCTCCTCTCTCCGGGGTGTAGGGAAAACCACAGGGGGAATGGTAGCCCTTACCCCGGAGCAGGATTACTGGCTGCGGGTGACCAGCATGGAAGCGACCATCTCCCGCTGCTTGCTGGAGCATATCCTCCCGGCCCTGCCTGGGGAAGAGATAGAGCTGGCGGGGGCAACTTTCAAGATTAAGGGAGCAACCTACGACCCAGCAGAGCATCCTTGGGCTGGGCAGACAACTTACGAAGCACTGGTTAAAGAACACTTGCTTGGGACAGGGCAATTGGAGCGCACGCTGACCCTCCAGTTTGCCTCGCCTACCACCTTCCGGCGGACAGGGATGACCTCAAGCCTGACCGATGGGGAGGGGCAAGCCTACCGGGTAGTGGGGCACAATTTCCTGCTGCCTTTGCCTGGGCTGGTCTTTGACAGTTACCTTCAGCGATGGAATGCCTTTGCCCCAATAGCACTTCCGCTGGAGGTGAAGCGGTTTGCGGAGGAATGTGTGGCAATAAGCCGATACCGGCTCCAAACCGTGCTGGTGGAGTTTGGGGAGGTCCGTGAGCTTGGATTTGTGGGGACATGCCAGTTCACTGCGCTGGTAGCAGACCCCTACTGGTTGCGTATCTTGCACCTTCTGGCGGCCTTTGCCTTTTACGCTGGCACAGGCCACCACACCGCCCGTGGGATGGGGCAGACAAGGGAATTGACAATAACCAGCGAGAAATGATAAAATAAGTGTGGAAGGGAAGAATCCGAGCATGAAAGGGGGTAAGGGCACTTTTGGAGATGCTCGGAATTTTGGCCAAGTGTGCCCCTACAATTAGTGGTGCAAAGGTTCTAAATCGGCACCGGTAGTGTATAATGGAGGCAAAAATCCGAGCATCCCCCCACTTTTTAAGGCCTGTGGAGATGCTCGGAAGTGAAAAAGATGGTAGTTTTTGACCAATTTTTGGTTACAAAGATGATGTTTGATGGCCTCTTGGGTGAAAAATTGAGCACCTTAACAATCTTGAGGAGTAGAAATGAATAGTGCTCCCTTCGGGGGATTGAAACATTAGACCTAACCCCCGGCCCCCTTCCCTTGCAGAGAAGGGGGGATTCTGGTGGGGCGGGTTTTCCCCTCCCCGTTTCGGGGAGTGGCCGGGGGAGGGGTTGATTGAAACTTTAAAGTGAGGGTGTGGGGATGATGCGAAGTCTACGGTGGTTAGCACTTCTTCTGCTTTTACTCTTGCTGGCTGTAGGCCAAGGAGCAAAAGCCCAACAACCTGCCCCAGCCGAGAATGTTTCGGTAGTTCTGGTTGTTGATAGCTCCGGAAGCATGAAGACCAATGACCCTACAGACCTCCGCTTCACGGCCGCAAAGCTCTTCATCAGCCTCTTAGATTTGAAAGATTCAGTGGGCATAGTAAACTTCGCCAGCAGGAGCCACGTCCTTGTAGATTTGGTGAGGATTGAAGCCGAGAGGGAAAAAGAGCCTTTGATGAAGAAGCTTGAAGGCATTGAAGCTAAGGGAAATACCCATATGCTCGCTGCGCTGAAAGATGCACGCACCCTCCTCTCTAAGGATACTTCCCCGAACGACAAATTCGTCGTCTTCCTCACCGATGGCGAACCGCACCCCGATAACTGGGATAAGATGAGCGATGATGAGAAACGGAATTACATAGAGGAAACCTTGAAAGTGGTTGGTGAGATAGACTGGCCTGTCCTCTCCATCGCCTTTACGAAAGAGGCCTATGTCCCGTTCCTTGAAGATGTGAGCAGAATAAGCAAGGGAAAGCTTTTCTATGCCGCTACCCCAAGAGAGCTTCCGGAGGTCTATGAGGAGGTCTTCGGCCACCTCAAGGACAGGACAATATTCGGCCCCGGATTCGTGGACGCTCCGACCTCGGTCAAGTTTACGATTGACCCCTTTGTCAAGAAAGTAAGCTTCGTAATCGTCAAGCCGGAATCGGTAACAGTGAAAATCCTCACCCCTGGTGAAAGAACTCTTGACCTTAGCGACCCGAAGGTGGTTCGCTTCTTAACCCCTCGCTTTGAGACCGTGACAATTGAGGATCCGGCCCCTGGGACTTGGACAGTGGAGCTGAGTGGCTCTGGGGAGGCGCATGTTAAGGCCATCGTCAAATCCAAGCTCCGCATCCTAAGCCCCTCACCTCTATCCCCTCACCCAAAGGGCAAACCAATGCTCGTGGCGGCCAGCCTGAACGAGCTTCAACCAGATGGTTCATACAAACGTTTAGTCGGAGATCGCATCTTCTTGGCTGAGCTGACCACCCCCAAAGGTGAACGGCTATCCCTTACCCTCTACGATGACGGGACCCATGGAGACAAAATGATGGGGGATGGCATCTTTTCCACACTTTATAACCCTGAGCTTGAAGGCCCCTTCAACATCCTCTTCCAAACCTGGGAAGGACCCATCCCTGTCCGCTCGGAGAGGACAATATGGGTTTTGCCATTCCCCGAATTAATCGTTGATTCTCCGAAGGGGGAGGAATACGAACTTAAGGAGCCCTCCTTAGCCATCAAGGCCCATTTGGAATTAGAGGGGAAACCTTTCACATTGGAGGGGGCCAAGGTCATAGCAAAGGTGCGAAGGCCCGATGGAAGCGTGGAGACATTGGCCTTGCTCGAGAGGCATGGCTTTTACGAGGCCGCTTTCATCCCTACCGAAGGGAAGCATGAAGTCACTTTTACCCTGGAAGGGATTTATAAGAAGACCCCCTTCACCGATTCCAAGGGTGTATCCTTCGGAGTTAAGTTCTTTATCCCTACCATCTTCATTCGCCCCGGCGAGGTGAACCTGGGGCGTATTGATGGCCTCAAGGAGGGGAAGGTAATAACCTTCACCGTGGAATCCTCCTCTCCCCATGAGGAGCTCCTGACGGCAAGTGTGCCCGAGTTTGAGAATTTAAGGGTCTCTTTAGAGCCGAACCGAATCCCACCGAGTGGGAAGGTGCAAGTTAAGCTCACCATCTCGGCGGTGCCCCCCTTTAAGCTCAGCCTTTTCAAAGCGATGGACTGTAAGGGAAGCATCGTCTTCTCCTCACGGGCGGGGGTGGTTATCTCACCTGCCGAGGTCCACCTCAGGTTTCACATACCTTCCCTTTGGGAGATTTATCGGAAATGGGTATTCTTAGCAGTTTTGCTCCTCTTGAGCGTCATCTTTGGGGGAAGAAAAGTGAAACAAATTATGAAGGGGCCCCTTCTCACTGGCACCCTCCTCTACTGGACGGAAGCCACTAAGGGTTCGCCAACCATGGTAAGTTTAGATGAGCTTGAGAAAAAGGCGATAACCATTGGCCAGGACCCTAAATGTGATATATGCTTGCCTGATCCGAAGCTCAACCCTAAACATGCCCAACTGAGGGCAAGGAAAGAGGAGGGGGAGGTTGTGGTAGAGCTAAACCCCTTGGAGGATTCCGAAATATACATTGGCTTTCGCCGCTTGACCACCTCCATAACGCTGCGCCATAAGGACGAATTTCGGATGGGTGATTACACCTTTAAGTATCTGAAAGAAGAAGCCTTTTAACGCTTGCTAAAGGAGGTGGAAAATGGAAAGGGTGCAAGAATTTTACTTCTCCCCTACCCTCATCATTGGCCTTGGGGGGACGGGGCAAAAAGTGGTTAGGAGGGTAAAGGGAAGGCTGAGGGAGGCCTTCGGTGATGTCCCAATCATACGCTACCTGGTTATAGACACGGACAGCACGGCCAATCAGCCAGGTGAGGAGCCTTTAGAGGACTACGAGCGAGTGGAAATGAGAGGATTTGACCTCAACCAGGTCGTGGAAAATCTGTCGAGGTTTCCTTCCATTCAGAAGTGGTGGCCTGCCCCTGGACTTAAGCCAGGCTTCATCCGTGGCGGCGCTCCCCAGCAGATGCGATGTGCAGGTAGGTTGGCCCTCTTCAGCAAATATTCTGACTTCATCCCAAAGCTTAGGGAAGCTGCTAGCGCATTGGCGGAGATTGAGAACTATACAAAGACCGAAGAAATGAGCACCCCTGAAAAAAGATACATCGTTGAAAGGGGAGAAGAAGGGGTGCCCATCATGGCGAAGGTCTTTATCATACTATCCCTCTGTGGGGGGACGGGGAGCGGCATCTTACTTGATGTCGCCTATCTCTGCCGTTACCTCCTTCAGGATCTCCACCCAAGGATTAACGTCATGGCCGTTTTGCCTACCGCGCTGGATACGATACCCACAATAAGAAGAACTACTATCATCAGGGATAAGAACAGGGCCAACACCTATGCTTGCCTTAAAGAGATAGACCATTTCCTTTCCAACCCTCGCTGGGTCTGCTTATACCCTGATGGGGCAAGCGTTGAGGTTAGTGCTCCTCCCTTTGACTTCATGTACATGGTGGATTTGCATAACCAAAAGGGGGAAAGGCTGAACTCCATAGATGACATCTGTGAGATGATCGCCAGCGCCATCTTTCTTAGCACTGGGTTGCCCACAGCGAGGGAAATAGAGAGGCAGGATACTATCTCTCATATCACTCTTGCTCAAGTTCAGGGTAAGTTTAGAGCTTACAGTTCTGTGGCAATCACTTCCCTCATCTTTCCAAAAGAGAGAATCTTGGACTATTGTTCAGCAAAGATGGCTGAGGCCTTGATCAGGGAGGGTTTCTTGCAAGGGAGCGAAAGCAGCAGCGTTAAGATAAAGAAGAGCGATGTTGAACAAGCCGTCTCCGCCTTCCTCGGCGAGGCACACCTTAGAGCCGAGGATGTCATGTCCGAGTTGCGAAGCGGTAGGCAGGTGTTCATCACCAAGAAATCCGAGATTCTCAGGAGCCAGGACGCAGCAAACGCCCTCCGGCTGCTCACGGAGCAGGAGGAAGACAATAGGAACCAAAGGCAAGAACAGGCAAACTTGATCAAGGAGAAGGCTGCATCGCTCCTTGAAGAAGCAAAGGAGGCCTTAGAACGCAGGGTGCTGGACGAGGTAAAGGAGAGGGGCTTACACTTTGCTGCTCTTTTCTTGGAAACGCTGACTCGTGAGCCTCAGCCTGGGGAAGTTGGCGTAACCACCACATCGCTATTAGGCTTGCGGCGTAGAATAGAGTCGGAAGGAGTCCCAGAGGAGGCCCTGAAAAAAGCTGAGGGGAGCTACACCAAGGCGAAAAGCCAGCTCAAAGCATTTGAAGGGAATACTTTCTGGAAGGTGATAAGGTTTATCTCAAAGTCCTGGTGGCAGCGAAAATTGAAGGGGCACATCTCAAATTGCCTCACGAACATGGAGGAGGCTAACGGGAGGGCCATTGACATTGAGGCCCAGAGGAGGGCATTGGATCTCTACAACGCCCTGGTAATGGAGGCGAAGCGCCTTCTATCAAGCCTGGCACAGGTCCGCCAGAAGCTGGTGATTGCTGCAGAAAAACTCTCAGCCGAGGCTGAAGATAAGCTAAAGCCTCCCTCGGCCATGGAAGGGGTATACGAGCTGGCCACAGAGGTAGTTGATGCCGATTACATCATGCGATACTATGAAGAGAAAGCAATCTCCATTGACTTACCCACCGCCTTCAGGGGATTTGCCCAGAGCCTCCCGGATACGAGGGTGGCACAGTTGGAGATGAGGAGTGAGAAAGATTATATCAACCGGCTAAAGGAATATGCTGCTGGCTACTTCCGGGAAGGCCTGGAAAGGATACGCTTGCTCGACCTCTTAAGCGAAAGAGCACCTGAAGAAATAGAAAGGCAATTCCAGAAGCTCATTAGTCACTGCGAGCCATTCTGTCGGTATAATAAGGCTGGCCTTGGCGAAGAGCCAGAACCTATTTTTGTGTCCATCATCGGCGTTGAGGATAAGGGTGACCTTAGGATTCCGGAGCGCTACCGCAACGAGGCCATATCCACCGGCCTCAGGCACCGCATTGATGCCCTTAGGGCTTTTCATGGCATCCCCGCTTTCCTAATAAGTGATATGAGAGAATACAAGGGCTGTTACGAGAGGGAGAAAAGGAGAGGCGTAGACCCATTGCACATTGGCCAAGGATGGGATAGGTTTGAAGACATTTTCCCAGAGCTTAAGAGGGAGGCCAGGGACATCTTCGCCCTCGCTTTGGCCTTTGACTTCATCGTTCAGATAGGGGAGTGGTACTACTTTGACCCCGACCGGAAGTACAAGGAAAAGGGAATACGATTACCCGTAGAGAATAGGCTCGCTCAAGGGAGGGAGAAAGCAGAGGAAGCTTTCATTGAAAGGGACGATATAGTGAGTAAGGCAATGGAGCTTATTGAAGAGGAAATCACCAGGAAAGGAAATGAGGCCATCATAAGCTTCTTGGAGCAAAAGATAGAGGAAAACGAAGGAAAAATCAGGGAACGTCCCACCAGCGACTTGCGGGAGTTTTGGGAAAGGGATATTGAAGCCTTCAAGCGCAAACTAAAAGCTTTGCAAGGGTAAAGGGTTTTTATGGAAGAGAGATTAGGCATTACAGTATTCCCTTCGGTGGTCATAGGCCTGGGGGAATTTGGGCTGAGAATAATTGAGAGAGTCCGCTCCGAGATTATAGAGGTTGAGCCAAAGCTGGAGCTCATCACCAGTTTTGTGGCCGTGCGAGGGGCAGGCGAAGGGAGAATAGAGGCCTTCTCCCTCACCGACTCGCCGATTGAGGGTGAATGCGTAGACATGCCGCGACGTGAGGCCTTCCAAACATTTCAAATCGCCCTGCCCGAGGTGCAAGTGCAGTTACATGAAGCCATCAGGAAAGTGAGGCTCCATCGGAGTCTGGTTGCCGTCGGAAAGCGGCCGGAGGAGATAGGCATCTATGTTTACATTGTGGCCGACCTGAAGGAAGGCATCTCAAGCGGCATCATCCTTCCCCTGTCCTATCAAGTTCGTGGCCTCCTTGCAGATCAACCTTACCATTCCATTGTTGGCCTCTTCTCAATTGCTAATTTCTCGCCACCCTTGGAGCAACAAAGGGAGAGGGCAATGCTATATGCTGCCCTTAAGGAATTGGATTACTTCATACGGATGCCCTACGACAAGCCCAGCGTGAATGAGATTATGGGTTTTCCCGTGAAAGGTCCTCCCCTTAACCACTGCTACCTGTTTGATGTAACCAAGGAAGATGGTTCCTTGGTTGAGGGGCCCGAAGAGTTACGTAGCGCCATGAGTTGTTTCTTGCTTTCTCTACTCATTTCCTCCTTTGAGGAAGAGATGGGGAAGAGGCTCCATCGCCTCGGTTTGGCAGAGAGAGGCGGATTCTATTCCGGCGGAGGGGTTGCTGTTTTATACTACCCTGTGGATAGGGTAACAACTTGGTGCGCGGCTAAACTGGGAGCAAATTTCATAGAAGAGCAACTTCTCAGGCCGTCACGCCTCAACCTCAGTGCCTTGAGCGAGGAGGGCGAGCAGGCAGGAGAGGAGGCCTTAAGCCTTAAAAAGTGGATGGGGAAGCTAATAGACGGGATACCAGCCAGAATGACTGGCAAAGGACTTCACATTGAGCTGGAGGTGGATAGGCCGAATTTTGACGAGATAGCCAAGGAGGACTGGGCTGATAGAATTGCCAGCTTTGATTCCCTCTTCGGAACACATCGCTTCCCTCTCTATCAGCGCAAGCTGGAGGAGAATGCTTCCCGGCTCCATGAGCGGGTTATATCTCGGCTTTCCAAAGCCCTTGATTCTGCCCTA
Organism: uncultured Anaerolineae bacterium; assembly: GCA_964404055.1. Lineage (GTDB taxonomy): Bacteria > Chloroflexota > Anaerolineae > SpSt-600 > SpSt-600 > SpSt-600. Next base: position 25,266 of record CAYOIS010000002.1, read on the forward strand.
ACGGAGGCTCGGCTTTACCCATCCGGCATCCCAGGGGCTCGGAAAATCCTGGAAAAGTTTGAGGAGACCTTGGCGAAGCGGAAGCAAGAATTGGAGCAATATAGGGCTGAATTCCCATTAGACCCTGAAGGAGACCTGCGCACCTTGGAGGAAGCTGCCCTGAACTTCCCACCTTTCCCTGCCCTCTTGGCTCGGCTTCTACTCCTATGTATCCTGGAGGTTTACCTTGGCCTTTCCTTTTTCCAGTTGCTTGATTTCCTCTCCCTGTTTTCTCTCCTCTCCCTCTTTGCCCTTTGCCTCCTCACCGTGGTAAGTGGCCTTTGTTGGTTCAAGCGAAAGGACGACCTACTCATCCAGAAGCGGGAGAGGTGCATGGAGAACGTGGGACGCAAGTACAGCGCCATGTTGGAAACCCAGGCCCTTGCCAAAATCAGGGAGACTATACAGAAAGTTGAGGAATGGATTGGGGAGATGAGGGCAAAGTTGGATGAGCTTTGGAATGAGCTGGAAGAGGCGCAAAACAAGCTGTACCAGGCGATGGAAGCAAGCCTTGTAGCAGCGGAGCCTTTCGTGCGCTTGGCGGTGAGCGAGGAAGTCCTTAGAGACTTTTACCTCCGCTTTGTCCCTTCAAAGGAGGCTTTGCTTTCTTCTTTACTGGAGGAAGAAGGGTTACTCAATAATTGGAAGGACCTCAAAGAGGGGATAATTAGGGAAAAGCTCCTTTCTTTTGGAAAGAAAGCCTTCAGAGGACCGCTGCGGGGGGTCTCGCTTGAGCAAATCTTGCGGGAGCGGATACCCCCTTCCCCGGAGGAGAGGCTGAGACCTCTTTTAGATTTGGCAGTGCCGCTTTTGAAGTTCAACCTTGAAGGTCTCGGTGAGGGGCTCTCCGCTTGGCCAGGAGATTTCATCGCCTTAGAGAACTTTTCCTCCTCAGTGCTGAGCTCCTTCATCTCCAAGGAATTAAGAGAAATGGAGCATTTCTCTACTGGTGACCCCTATCACGTCTTCCTTTGCAGGACGAGGCACCTTCTGCCTTTGATTTCCATCGGGACGGTAGCGAGACTGCTGAGGGAGCTTTATCAAAAGGTGGATAAAGAGGAGAGGAAGGCCCTACATTTACTTGACGAATGGGCTGACCTTCCGGAACCATCGGTTAGCGGTCAGAGAGTAGGGGGAAGAGAATGCTGAGGAAGCGTTTCTTTCAATCGGTTTTAGCGTTTGTGTTACTTTTCTTCGTCTTGCCCACCAACCTTCTGGTTTGGGCATCCACGGCCCCTCATCTTACCGTAGGTGTGAACTATAAATGGTTGCTCCTCTTGGGCATTTGCTTCCTTCTAGTTCTCATCTTGGTTGTGCTCTTCTTTAAACCTGAGGGGAAACTCGCTTGGGCCGATGAGCTTTGTTGGGCTGGGGATTTGCGGGGGTTGGATAACTTTCTCCTTTGGGTTTTGCCGCCAATTTCTCTTGGCCTGGCGCTGGCTGCAATCAGGTGGGAGACGGAAGGAGCCCTTTTCCTTTCGGTGCTGGTGTGGTTCGGCTTGCTGCTTAACCCCAAGGAAAGACCTCCCAGGAAGCCCATCCCTTTACCTGTTAGGGTTCCGGACGGCGATATTCACAAGTGCTACAGGTGGAAGTTTAGCGAAAGTTTGCCCCACTCTGCGGAGAAGATCCCCGTGGAGTTCACCCTTGAGCTTGATATAAACAGTGGTAGATATAGGGCATGCAAGGAGGAGCCGAGGGAACTAAACCCTCTGCGGTGGGACAAATATGTATTGGCCCCTCTGCCTGAGGTTGAGGTTTTGGCGTGGAAAATGGCCGAGCTCCATCGGAAGAGGGGGTATTGCAGCTACGACCAGGCTGCTAACGTGTTAGCTTTTGTCCAGCAGTGCATTGTGTACACTAAAGACCTCTCGCCCGAGGGAGAAGAAATAGAGTATCCCAAGTATCCAATTGAGAGTCTGGTAGAGGAAACTGGTGATTGTGAAGACCATGCTATCTTAGCGGCGGCGGTCTTGAAGAGGATGGGATTTGATGTAGCGCTTCTTTTCTGTCCTGGCCATGCCGCCCTTGGCGTTGCCGGCGCCGAGGGATTACCAGGCACATATATAGAGGACAGGAGAACCGGAATCAAGTACTTCTACGCCGAAACCACAGCTGAGGGGTGGGAAATAGGTGAGCTGCCGCAGGAACTGAGGGACGAGGAGTTCATAATTCTGCCCATAGTCTTGGCTATTGAGCGGTAAACAAGAATTTTGATGGCTCCTGGGCCGCGGTTGGATTAGGAATGGGTAAGTTTCATGAAAGATTCGGTTGGAAGTGTGAATGGTCTTGGAAGCGCCATCTTTTATTTTAAGGTCGGCGCAGGCCGACCCCAGGCCTAAGGCCCAGGTAGGCTGATTTCAATCGGCATCAAGCTTGCCCTTTCCAGTGAGATGGGGTGAAATATAGCCAGCAAGCATTTTTATGTTTGTGCCTGTTGCTTTAGGCCGTAGCTGGCTTCACGGGACATTTCCGGACTATGGAATAGGGAAGTGGATGGTAACGCAGGAGAGCGGAGGCTATCTTTATATAAGCCAAGGCCAAAATCCGAGGATGAGGTGGGGTCGGTGCACTTTCTGCAAGCCTCGGATTTTTGGGTGGGCATGCCCCTACTGGTAGGGGATAAGCAGCCTTGGACTGGCACTGGTAGGGCATGGTGGTGGCAAAAATCCGAGCATCTCCCCCACTTTTTGGGGCATGGGGATTGAAACGACAGCTTGTGGGTTGGGGAGTGTCCCGAAAATTGCATAAACAGGACGTAGAAATGAAGAGCATCCCCTTCGGGGGATTAAAATCACCTATCCTGGGCTTATCGCAGCTACGTTACGCCTGTGAGCTAAAGAAAATCCCCTTCGGGGGATTGAAATGTTGCTGTCGGTTTGAGCCACATCGTCCATCGCTTGGGTAAGTGCATCCCCTCTGGGGGACTGAAATGTGTGAGCACGAATTTTAGAAGTGGCAAGGGCGCAGAGGACGCAAAAACTTCGCGCCCTTGGTGTTTTTTGTGGTTCAAAATCAACTGCTTAAGGGGATTACTGCCGCTGAAAGGGGCAAACGAAAGGGCCAGAGTTTAAGGCTAATCCCAGTGGAAA
>CAYOIS010000003.1:0-12992 GCA_964404055.1 uncultured Anaerolineae bacterium
AATCAGGCTCTCTCCGCCCTAATCTTCCTCTACCAGGAAGTCCTCGGTATCCCTCTCGGCGATGTGCACGCCCTGCGCGCGAAAAGGAGCACCTACCTCCAGCCCTACCTCAGCCATGACGAATGCCTCCGCATCCTTGCCAAGCTTGACGGCGCACCTTACCTCGTCGCCTGCTTCCTCTACGGAAGCGGCCTGAGGCTGATAGAAGCCCTGCGCTTGCGCATCCAGGACCTGGACTTTGAGAACTACCTCATCACCGTCCGCGACACAAAATCTAACCGCGACCGTGTGACTTTCTTGCCTGACGACCAGCAATTCCTCCAACGCTTCCATACCCACCTCAACCAAGTGCGCCGCCTCTACGAGGCCCATCCCGATATACCGGTCTCCATGCCTCCCGCCCTGGCCCGCAAATACCCTGGAGCAGATACCTCCTGGGGATGGCAATACGTCTTCCCCTCCCGTGACCTCTCCGTAGACCCCCGCACCCTTGTCGTCAAAAGGCACCACCTCCACCCCAGCAGCGTTCAGAAAGCCATCGCTGCCGCCGTCCGTGCCGCTGGTATCACCAAACGCGCCACCGCACATACCCTGCGCGCTGCCTTCGCTCATCGGCTCAAAGAGGCTGGCTACCAGCTTGATGATATCCAAAAACTCATGGGCCACGCCGACATCCGCACTACCCAGCATTATCTTGAGGGCCAGATGCCTGCCTACAAGCGCCTGCGTGGCCCCTTGTCCTCCAAACCCTGAAGCTATTCCGCTTGCAGGCCCTGATCGGCCTTGGCGTTTGGGGCGTGAAAGAAAGCCTGGCCTAAACGACCAGGCTAAGCGGAGGAGGAACGTTGCTCCTTTGGCCAAAGGCCCCAAAAGGCTGATTTCAATCGGCCTGAAAAGCGAAGGGGCACACCCAACGCCTTTCAGCAAATTTGACAAAAGCTCTGTTGTCCTATATAATATCTTTTGACATTGAGAGCCCACGTAGCTCAGGCGGTAGAGCAACGCCTTGGTAAGGCGTAGGTCACCGGTTCAAGTCCGGTCGTGGGCTCCATAATTTGTAGAAAGGAGGGAGGGAAATGTCTAAGCCTAAATTTGTAAGAACTAAACCGCACGTGAACGTGGGGACTATAGGTCACATAGACCACGGTAAGACAACCCTTACGGCGGCCATTACTAAGGTTTTGAGCTTCAAAGGGTTGGCGCAGTTTGTCCCATTTGAGGAGATAGACAAGGCTCCGGAAGAGAGGGCAAGGGGAATCACCATAAACATCGCTCACGTGGAATATGAATCACCCAAGAGGCACTATGCTCACATTGACTGCCCTGGGCACGTAGACTACATAAAGAACATGATTACCGGTGCGGCCCAGATGGACGGGGCAATTCTAGTAGTAGCAGCTCCGGACGGGCCCATGCCCCAGACCAGGGAACACGTACTCCTGGCAAAGCAGGTTGATGTTAAGAGCATGGTTGTCTTTTTGAACAAGGTGGATATGATGGATGACCCTGAGTTATTGGAGCTTGTGGAGCTCGAGCTAAGGGAGTTGCTTACCAAGTACGGTTATCCTGGGGATGAGGTGCCAATCATAAGGGGTAGCGCGAGGTTGGCTCTGGAGAGCCCAAGCACCGACCCCGATGCCCCCGAATACAAGTGCATATGGGAGCTTATAGAAGCTTTGGATAACTATATCCCCGAACCCGTGAGGGATGTTGACAAGCCTTTCCTTATGCCCATAGAGGACGTGTTCAGCATAAAGGGAAGGGGTACTGTTGTTACAGGTAGGGTTGAAAGGGGTAAAGTAAAGGTAGGAGATGAGGTTGAGGTCATAGGCTACAGGCCTGAGCCGATAAGGACAGTAGTAACCGGAGTTGAAATGTTCCGCAAGGTTTTGGATTATGGGCAGGCTGGTGATAACATAGGATGCTTGCTGAGGGGCGTAGAGAAGAAAGATGTGCGCAGAGGCATGGTATTGGCCGCTCCTGGGACAATAAAGCCACATACGGAGTTTGAGGCTGAGGTCTACGTTTTGAAGAAGGAAGAAGGCGGTAGGCACACCCCGTTCTTCAGCGGCTATAGACCACAGTTCTACATCCGGACTATGGACGTTACCGGTGAGATAAGGTTGCCTGAAGGTGTGGAGATGGCAATGCCTGGGGATAACCTCAGGCTCAGGGTTAAGCTTATAGTCCCTGTGGCTCTGGAGCCTGGTTCCCGCTTCGCTATCCGAGAAGGTGGGAAGACTGTAGGAGCGGGGGTAATAACCAAAATCATTGAGTAGGCGCCGGGGGTAAATTATGGCGAAGAAGGCAGCGCGGGTTATAATCACTCTGGCTTGCACCGAATGTAAAGAGCGAAACTACACAACCGAGAAGAATAAGGTCAATGACCCAGGGCGATTGGAGCTTAAGAAGTATTGCCCTCGGTGCCGCAAGCACACCCTCCATCGGGAGGTAAGGTAGGCCCGTAGCTCAACTGGCAGAGCAGCGGTCTCCAAAACCGCAGGCTGCAGGTTCGAGTCCTGCCGGGCCTGCCTGGAAGAGAACCGCTTAAGACACCGCTCCACTTTGAGGTGGAACGGTGTCTTAAAAATGTAAAGGGGGTTTATAAGTGCCGAAGGCACGGGAATCAATCAAAAATTTTTCACTAATTCGTTACCTTAGGGAGACAAGGGCCGAGCTTAGAAAAGTCACTTGGCCTACCCGAGAAGAGGCCATGCGGCTGACTTTGGTGGTTATAGTAACTATTTTGGTGATGGCAGTAATCCTGGGGCTGTTGGACTACATCTATGCCAAACTTATTGACCTTATCATTTAAGCCATGGCGAAAGAGCGGAAGAAGCGTGTAATAGAAGAGGTGTCCAAATTGATAAAAGAGGCTAAGGCGGTCGAAGCGGAGGGTGAGCCTACTGAGATTGAAGAGGCCCCTCAGCTGCCAGCTTCCCCCGAAGAACAGGCCGCTTGGTATGTGGTGCACTGTTACTCTGGCTATGAGGAAAAGGTCAAGAAAAACCTGGAACAGCGGATTGAGTCCATGGGGATGAAGGATTACATCTTTGAAGTCCTCGTCCCCACCGAAGAGGTCATAGAAATTAAGGATGGCCAGAGGCAAATAGTAAAAAGGCGCATATTCCCAGGCTATGTGCTTGTAAAAATGATAATGAACGAGCGTTCTTGGTATGTAGTCCGTAACACCCCAGGTGTTACTGGATTCGTGGGTATAGGAAGCAAGCCAACCCCACTAAGCCCAGAAGAAGTAGAGAAGATAATGCAACGCGTCTACGCCGAAGCACCACAGGTTGAAGTGGGCTTCAGGCCTGGTGAGAGGGTTAAAATCACCGAAGGGCCTTTTGCCGAATTCATCGGCATAGTAGATGAAGTTTACCCCGATAAAGGGAAAGTACGCATACTCTTGTCCTTCTTCGGCCGGGAGACACCGGTAGAGCTGGATGTCCTTCAAGTGGAGAAAGCTTAAAGGAGGGAAAAATTGGCTAAGAAAGTAGTAGCAGTCGTAAAGTTGCAGCTTCCGGCGGGGAAAGCAACCCCTGCCCCTCCGGTTGGCCCTGCTCTGGGTCAACACGGGGTTAACATAATGGCTTTCTGCAAGGAATATAACGCTCAAACTGCTCACATGGTTGGGGACATTGTCCCAGTGGAAGTAACCATTTACAGCGACCGCTCATTCACTTTCGTTCTGAAGACCCCACCAGTCTCCACCTTGCTTAAGAAAGCGGCGGGAATTGAGAAGGGCTCCAGTGAACCCAACCGACGTAAAGTCGGCAGAGTCACCCGCCAGCAAATAAGGGAAATTGCTCAGCTTAAGCTTAAAGACCTGAACACCAATGATATTGAAGCAGCCATGCGGATTGTAGAAGGGACAGCTCGCAGCATGGGGATTGAGATAGTTGATTAGATTTAGGAGGTTTAAATGGGGAAGAGGGGCAAAAAGTACCAAGAAGTAGCCAAACTTGTGGACAAGAACAAGGAATATACTCCAGAGGAAGCGATAGAGCTGGCCAAAAAGACCGTTTATACCAAATTTGACCCCACAGTTGAACTTCACATTCGCACTGGGGTTGACCCCCGACATGCCGAGCAGCAGATAAGGGGGGTAGCACTTCTACCCCATGGCACTGGCAAGAGGGTAAAGATTTTAGTCTTCGCCGAAGGTGAGGCGGCTAAAATCGCTCAGGAAGCCGGTGCTGACTATGTAGGAGGGGATGAGCTCATAGAGAAGATTATGAATGGGTGGTTGGATTTTGACATCGCCATAGCCGTGCCCCAGATAATGGGCAAAGTGGCTAAGCTTGGTAAAATCCTGGGCCCACGCAAGCTTATGCCGAGCCCGAAGTCCGGCACTGTCGTTCCCCCTGATGACCTTCCAAGGGTCATTGAGGAAGCGCGGAAGGGTAGGGTTGAATTCCGAGTGGACAAGACAGGCAACCTCCATATCCCAATAGGCAAAGCCAGCTTTACCACCCAACAGCTTTTGGAGAACATGGCTGCAGTAATGGATACGGTCATGAAGATAAGGCCTTCGGGCCTTAAAGGCCAGTACATAAAGAAGGTTTACCTTACGACTACGATGGGGCCAAGCATAAAAGTGAATACAGCGCTGGCTACTTCTATGAAGCCAGCGGAGTAGAACTTTCGCCGTAGAAAGCAGGTGCGCTTTAAGCGCTTAAATTAGCCTGCCGAGGCGAAGGCCAAGCCTTTTGGGGGTCTTTGCCTTTGCAGGCAAAGGCCCTTTTATGTTTCATCATCAAAAAGGAGGTGGTGAAATTGCCTATCACAAGGGAAGAGAAGGCCAGAAGGATAGCACTGTACAAAGAAAGCTTCGCACAGAGCGAAGGAGTAATCTTAGCCAACTTCATAGGCATGGATACGGCCCAAATAAACGAGCTCAAAAGCCAAATCCGAGAAGTTGGCGGTAATTTCATGGTCGTGAAAAACACCCTTTTGCGTATAGCCCTTAATGACTTGGGAATCCAAGCCACGGGAGAGCTCTTAGAAGGGCCTACAGCCATAAGCTTTGGTAAAGACATCACCAAAGTGGCTAAGAAGTTGCTGGATTACTCCAAAGAGACAGGGCTTCCCCAAATAAAGGGGGCATTTGTGGGGCAGAGGTTGCTCAAACCCGATGAAATAGAGTTCTTGGCCAAACTCCCCTCTCGGGAAGAACTCTTAGGGCAGCTTCTGGGCAACTTGCAAGCCCCTATCTACGGGCTGGTTTACGTTCTCGGAGGAATCATCCGAAGCTTGATTTACGTGCTCCAAGCTCGGGCTAAACAATTGGAAGGCCAATCTTAAATTAAGGAGGGAGGAGAGATGACAAAGGAAGAGATTATAGCGGCCATTGAGAAGATGACTGTGCTGGAATTGGCTGAACTCGTGAAAGCATTGGAGGAAAGGTTCGGCGTTTCAGCGGCGGCACCAGTTGTAGCCGCAGCACCAGCAGCAGTTGCCGCTGCAGCACCAGCAGCTCCGGCTGTTGAGGAAAAGACCCAGTTTGATGTCTACATAAAGGATGCAGGTCCTAAGAAGATTCAAGTGATAAAGGTAGTGCGTGAGCTTACGAACCTTGGCCTCAAGGAGGCAAAAGATTTGGTAGAAAGCGCACCGGCTAAGCTCTTGGAAGGGGTATCAAAGGAGCAGGCCGAAGCAGCCAAGGCCAAGCTGGAAGAAGCTGGTGCTGTTGTGGAAATAAAGTAAAACTCAAGCCTCGCTGGGGGTATCCCCAGCGAGGGACAATCATAGCTTAAGGAGCATACAAAAATGCCTGTGCAGCTCCCCTCCGATATTGTGGAGCGGGCCATAATGATTTTGCAAGTTTTTTTAGGCCTTGCCGGGGCTTTCTGGCTCGCTCTATGGGTAAGTACCGTGGTGTGGACTTACAGGGATATAAAATCCAGAACGAGGGATGTGCTCGTCCAAATTCTGGCGGTAATGATGGTCCTTTTGTTCAACCTGCCAGGGCTGCTTTTTTACTTCTTGCTCCGTCCCCGGGAAACCTTGGCCGAGACTTACGAAAGGGCCCTTGAAGAAGAAGCTTTGCTCCAAAGCATAGAGGAACGCGAACTCTGCCCCGGTTGCGGGCGTAAGGTCCAACAAGACTTCATCTTGTGCCCGTACTGCCATACAAAGCTTAAGAAATTATGCAATGCTTGTGGCCGTCTCCTGCATCTAAGCTGGGAAATTTGCCCCTACTGCGGAGCAGAGCAAAAGTAGCTGATAGTGGGTTAGCGATAAAGTGCGCTTTTGCATAATAACCCTCGGTTGCCCCAAGAACCAGGTTGATAGTCATGGGATGGAGAGAAAGCTTCTGCAATTGGGCCATCGCCCAACTTCCACCCCGAAGAAAGCGGATGTTATTATAGTAAACACCTGCGGCTTCATAGAAAAAGCCCGGGAAGAATCCCTGAAGGTTGCAAAAGAGCTGGCCAAAAAGAAGAAGAAAGGCCAATTCCTCTTGATAGCCGGATGTCTACCTCAGCTTTGGGGTAAGAGGATTGCCGAAGAAATCCCCGAGGCCGATGCTTTCTTGGGAACGAGGAGGTGGATGGAAATAGGGGAGCTGGTGAGCAGAATTGTGGAATCCCCAGAAGAAAAGCCTCTATTGTTAGGCGACCCCCAAGGCCCATCTTTTGATTCAGACGGCCTTTCAACTGTGTGGGGAAGTTCCGCTTACCTGAAGATATCGGAAGGGTGCAGCTCAAGGTGCGCCTTTTGCACCATCCCAACCATAAAGGGGCCTGCCCGCAGCTTCCCCCGCCATGCCCTTGTAGAAGAAGCCCGCAGGTTAGTAGAAGAGGGGGTAAAAGAAATCATACTGGTAGCCCAAGATACGACTGCTTATGGTTTGGACAGAGGCGAAAAGGAAGGGCTTGTAACCCTTATAGAAGAAATCCTGGAAGCGGTCCCGGCTTTGAAGTGGCTTAGAATAATGTACGCCTCGCCTTTGCGCGTAACCGAAAGGCTTATCCAAGCGATGAGCTCATACCCTCAAATCTGCCATTACCTTGACATCCCCATTCAACATGCTCACCCTGAAGTCTTGAAGAGAATGCACCGCCCTTACAATGCGGAGAAAATAAAGAGCTTGGTAAACCAGATTCGCCAAGCTATCCCTGATATTGCCATAAGGACCACTTTTATCGTTGGCTATCCGGGGGAGACGGAGGAGGCCTTCCGCTTTTTGGTGGATTTTGTGGAGGAAATTGCCTTTGACCGTGTGGGGGTCTTCGTTTACTCTCGTGAGGAAGGCACTCCGGCTGCCTTGTTACCGGACCAAGTCCCTGAGGAGGTTAAGGAGGAAAGGTACCAGAGGCTCATGGCTGTCCAGCAGCGAATTTCCTATGAGAAGAACCTGAAATTGGTGGGGAAGGAGTTGGAGATTTTGGTAGAAGGCTACGGGCAAGGCCTGAGCGTGGGGCGCAGCTACAGGGATGCTCCGGAAATAGATGGGATGGTTTTGGTGAAAGGCAAGCTTAAGCCTGGCGAGATAGTGAAAGTGCGTGTGATTGAAGCTTTGGAATACGACCTTATAGCTACACTTTAACCCTCTTCCTCCTCTTTATCCAACACCCTGTAGGGGACTGAGATGGATTCAATTTGGCGCTTTTGTTCTTCCACTACTTTGCGTGGGCTTAGTTCCAGGAAAACTTTCAAGGCTAAGAGTGCCAGAATTATATCATCAATCTGCCCCAGGATTGGCGTGGCATCAGGTGAGATGTCTATGGGTAAGAGGATGTAGATTATGGGTATGAGGATGACAAGGGTTTTGAGCCAGGCGGGGACTCTTGGGTCTTTGAATAAACGCCAAATAAGCCTTATTTGCTTGAACCTAACGTTCTTCAAGGGCCCTCCTTTACTCAATCCCACCTTTTTGGGACAGCGTTGCCGCTATATCATCCAGGGTAGGGCGGCTGCGCTTTATGAAGGTTTTGAAGCGCTTTTCAAAGACTGAGCGTGGTAGGAGCACTCTCCGGCCGCATTTCATACACTTGAGGCCGATATCAGCCCCTACCCGGACTACAAGCCAATGGTTGGCCCCGCAGGGATGGGGCTTCCGCAGTTTGACCTCATCATCAAGGTGTACATCTACAGGCATGACCTACCTCAGAACTTTTCCCTGAGGGTGAAGGTGATAACTCCGGAGGGCGGAAGCTTCTCCAAAATACCGCCCTTTTCTCCTACAACTATAAGCCCAAGGGTATCGCCTATTTCTAAGCCCAGGTAATTTAACGGTATAGCAATTTCCAGCACTTTCTCGGAGCAGGCCAAGTTGTGTATTTCTTTCGCTGGGCGCCAGACTTCTTGGCCCTCGGCTTTGAAAAGCACCGCCTTTGGTTCATGAGGTGAGATTTCCAAAACCCAGGCAAATCCGTTGGCGGTTTCCACTCTCTCATCCAAACGGCGGAACTGCCAGTTTACTTTATCAGCCGATGGGCTTACAAAGTAAACGGAGAGGGGGATAAATTCAATGGGTTCGCTGGTTTCCACCCGTAAGTAGAGGGTTCCTGGGTCATAGCCGTAGTAGAAGCCGCTCAGGAGCTGGCTTGAGGGGCGCATTGCTCCACCTATTGAGCCTCTTAAATATCCAGCCTTTGCCCAGTCGGAAGGAGCTTGGGGGGAAGCGGTGAGCCTTGGGGATGTGAAGCCAGAGGGGGCCCTTTCGGCCGCTATTGCTGCCCTTAGTATTGGGTAGCTCAGCCATTCCGGGACGGGAAGGCCAAGGCTTGTGTATACCCCTCCCAGGTGCCCTCTGAAAGCTTGGTCAAATATCTGCTCCTGCTCGGAGACATTGCGGCTGTAGTACCACCAGAACCAATCGCTCCCCTCAGCTCTGTATATGCATTCCCATGCTCTTTCTAAGGTCTCCAAGTCAGCAAGTGGGTAGTTCTTCTGCCAATTGACCAGGTCTTCTCGGACTCTGGCTAAAGCTTCCCAGGCTTGATTCTGAGCTTCTTCCCCTATCCAAGTCTCCAAGTTCCCATTTATCCAGGAGCCGGTGGCTAAGTCGGTTAAGGTTTCCTGTGGAGGGAATCTTTCCAGGAAATCTTTAACCCTTACGCATTCTATCTCCGGCTCTTCGGAAAGCATGCGGTAGAGGTTATGCAGGAAGACATCTCCATTGTGCTCGTAGTGTTCCCAACAGTTTTCTCCATCCAAGATTATAGTGACAAGGTAGGGCTTATCTTTGGGCAAGCGGTCCTTTATAGCCAAAAGCCTGTTCACTAAATCCCGTGCTGCCTCGTATCCATCCATGTATTGGTAGACAAAGCCGATGCGGTCTGAGAGGAAGCGGTCTCGGAATAGGACTGTTAAGCTTTTACCGTCGATTTGGACCTTATAGGGCTGGTACAGGATTTCGGGGTTTTTTAGGTGGCCTTCTGAGTCCCTTTCCAGGTTTACATTCAATGTGCGGGCCAATATAGCTTCATCAGTGGCAAGCCATGATATGTCTCTGCGGGCCAGGATTGGGATTAACTCCGGGCAGACGGCTCCTTCCGGAGGCCAAAGGCCAATTGGCTCATGGCCGAAGAGGGAACAATGGAATTCAATAGCGCGGCGGATTTGCTCTTCGGCGTCTTCGGGGTGGGCAAAGGTTAATGAGGGCAAGGTAAGCCAAGGGCTGGCCCGATGGGCATTCTCGGTGTTTATGAGGAGGGGGAGGATTGGGTGATAGAAGGGGGAGGTTGCCAGCTCCACTTGCCCTTTGGCTTCAAGCTCCCGGTAAAGAGGTATTATCCCTGCCATTATCTCCCGGTGTTTCTCCATGAGCTTGCCGAAATCTTCCAAAGAGAAGTTTCCACCTTTTTCAACCAATGCTTTGAGGAATGGGTCCTTTTCCAACTTATTGGGGTCGGTCCAGACAAGGTTAAACCAAACGGCTAGGTCTCTGAAGTAAGCTGAGGAGAAGAGGTTAGGAGCTTGCCTGACGTAAGGCCGGAGTTCCAAGAGCAATTGGTATCTGGGGTACCGAGCAATGAAGCGCTCGTGGTTTATGCTGAAGAAGTGGGTTAGGATGTACTCTTTTTCCGCTTCGGTCCATTCTTCCCTAAAGCCTAATTCCATGGCCGGGTCAACCGCTTCCCCTTTCAAGTATTCCAGAAGCTGGGAGAGGAGGGATGGGACGAGGTTTATTGTGGCCTTTATCCTGGGGTAATGGCTCAAGACTTCAGCCATGTGGAGGTAATCTTTCACGGCGTGGAGGCGAAGCCAGGGCAAGAGGTACTTGCCCGATATCGGGTCTTTGTAGTATGGCTGGTGCATGTGCCAGATGAAGGCTAAGTATAAAGGCATTTTTAAGGCCCCCAAGAGATGTTGTGGTCCATCCAGTTCCCAATGGATTCGGAGAGTGTAGTGAGGAGGCGGACATCTGAGCCATCAGCTTGCATAGTGTATAGGCCCCACTTGCCCCCTCTGTAAGAGATGAAGGCTAAGCAACGCCCGTCGGGAGACCAAACGGGAAGACCGTCTATGTCAGGGTCTGTGGTGAGGCGGTTGATTTTGCCCGTTTTCAATTCCAAGACGTATATTTCCCAATTTCCATCCCTTTCGGCCGACATGAAAGCAATCTTTGAGCCATCTGGTGAGAATGAGGGGGCAGTATCGCCGGGGGAGGAAGTGAGCAAGCGGAAGTTTGAGCCGTCTGCGTTTAAGGAGATAAGGCCGCAATTTGAGGTGGAGGGGATGCATCCTTGGAATACTAAGCTTCGGCCATCGGGTGACCAGGCCGGCCTTGTGCCGAAGGCTAATTCATGCGTTTCTTCCAAGCCTAAAACCCAGCCGAGGTAAATCCTCCATTTCCTATCGCCTTCCCGGCGGGAGGCGAAGGCCATTTGTTTTCCATCAGGAGCCCAAGAGGGGAAAGTGTCTTCGGCGTACGTGGTGACTCTTGTCCTTTCACCGCCTAAGGATGAGATGCGAGCCAATCCTATCATGTCCTCTTGAAGGGAGCGGAATAGCAAAGTGGTTCCATCGGGAGAGAAAGCGGGGTTGGATGCGTTTTCGGTGATTTTGCGTATTTGGCCCCGGCTTAGGTTCATTGAGTAAATCGTAAATGTGGATTTGATGGGATCGTAATCAGCCCAGGCGATGTGGCCTGAGCATATGCCTAAGGGCTTGGTAGGTGTGAAGACAGCAGTGGAAGTCGGCCCTGGGGAAGGGGTCGGGGTTGCTACGTGGCAGAATGTGTAGGCTTTGTATAGTTCGGCTTTGATTTTGGCGTCGGGTTCAGGTATGAGTTTATATTGGGCTTCGGCCTTGCACCATTCTCCGCTATGGGCAAGGGCTCTGGCGTATTCGGTTCGGGCTTCTCGGAGTTTAGCTTTGACGTCTTTGTAATCGGGGTATTTTTGCGCGATTGTCTCTAAGACTTGGATGGCTTTTTCCCAATCTGCTCCCCAAAAGGTGATGGCTTCAAGGTACAAAGTGGCTTTTTCTTTCTCTTCGTTTATTTTTGGGTCCTGAGGATTGAAGGCGAGGGCTTTGTCAAAGTATTGGATGGCGATTTCCAGTTCGTTTTCTTGGACTTTGGCAAGTCCTGCTTGGTAGAAGGCCGAGCTCATCATATCAATTACGGCTGCTTTTCGGTAATCAGGGGCCAAGAGGTGGAGGTTTTCCAGGGCGCGGGCAGCTTCCTCCCACTTCCCTTCCTGGTAGAGTTTCTGGGCTTCTTGGAAGGCATTTTCCAAGACGTTTTCAGTTATTTGTTGTGGGGGTGTGGCTGATATGGTTTGCTGGAAGAAGGGTTTTAGTTCAGAGATTTTGCGGAGGGCTTCCTCGTTCTGGGGGTAAAGGCGCAAGGCTTCTTCAAACTCGGCGTAGGCGAGTTCAATGTTGCCTTCTTTCAAATGAGCTTCTCCGCGCTTGTAGTGTTCCCAGGAGCGTTGTTGAAGTGATTGGTTGATTTTTTCCACCCCTTGCTTTAGTCCGAAATATCCGGCCAAGGAGAAGAGGCAGGCTCCCGCTAACAGGATTGCGGCTAAGGCCAAGAATTGGTATTTTTTTTGCGTCATTTTGGTGAAGAGCATGGACTAACCTCCAATAGGTTAATTATAGCGGGCAACAGGGAAAAGGCAACTTGCTAACATCCCTGGCAAGGCTTTCAGCTTGCTTATTAGCTCCAAGCCTTGAAAACAAGAAAGCCATGCCCCTGGGGGTGTAACAGGATTGTGGGTACCCTAATTTTCCCACCCTCGTTTGCTGATGGTCTGCCAGCGTTTTGGGCCCCACTCGGTGGCATGTTGTTAAGTGTTAGTAACTCACCCCTTGTTTTTATTTTGTGGGCACATCCCCCAAGCCCCCTGTGAGGGAGCTGGGCCTCCCTCCACCCCGGTTAGGTCGGCAGGGGCTGGTTTTGGTTGGCATGAAGGGTTAGTTGGGGCGAAGTTTGACACCTTATGGCCTCTAAAGTATAATCGGCGACAGATTTGGTTCAAGGAGGGAAAATTGCGGGAAAGGAACCTTTTGACGCTCTTGGCCATTGTGCTTCTGGTCTCTTTCTGCTTGTGGGTTGATTTGCCCCAAACTAAAGCGCTAAACTTGCAGTTTGGCCCAGTAAAACTGTACCGCGAGATTAAGTTCCGCCTTGGCCTTGATTTGCAGGGAGGTCTTCAGGTCGTTTTAGAGGCTGATTTGCCACCGGGGGAGACGCTTAGGCCTGACTCTATGGAAGCCGCTCGCAACATCATCCAGAACCGCGTTGATGGCATGGGTGTGGTAGAAGCGGTGGTCCAGCGCCAAGGGGAAAGACGCATTTTGGTGGAGCTTCCAGGCATCGCTAACCCCGATGAAGCAATCGCTACTTTGAAGACTACGGGGCGCCTGGAGTTTGTAGAAGCGGGGCTTACTCAGCTCCCTGAAGGCCTCAGAATAATCACTACTTACGAATTAACCCCTTCAATGCCCTTTACCCTTACCGTTACGCCGGAAATGACTCCAAGTGCTACAAGCGAGGTCACCCCTGCTTTGGAGGCAACACCTACATC
>CAYOIS010000003.1:13092-26224 GCA_964404055.1 uncultured Anaerolineae bacterium
GACCATCATGACTGGCAAGCATTTGAAGTCGGCCAAAGTTGGTAGCGATGAGTTTGGAAGGCCTGAGATTGACTTTGAGCTTACCCCGGAAGGTACGCAGATCTTCGCCAAGTATACCAGGGAACACGTAGGCGAATTTTTGGCCATAGTGCTTGATGGGGTGGTAATTTCTTGCCCGAGGATAAAGGAGCCGATAACCGAAGGAAGTGGCAGGATTACCAGCGAGAAGGGCTTTACCCTTGAGGAAGCAAGGAATTTGGCAGTTATCCTCCAGTACGGTGCTTTGCCTGTCCCGCTCAAAGTAATCCAAGTAAGGTCAGTAGGGCCAACTCTGGGCCAGGATGCGCTCCAGAAGACCTTGAGGGCTGGGATAATAGGGCTGATAGTGGTTCTAACCTTCATGCTCTCCTATTACCGACTCCCTGGTTTTTTGGCCGACCTTGCCCTTATCTCTTATGGCTTCATCAACCTCGCTATTTACAAGTTCGGGATTCCTGGCTTGTTCCCCGGAGTTACCTTGAGCCTGCCTGGCATAACCGGTTTCCTCCTCTCAACGGGTATGGCAGTTGATGCTAACATCCTCATCTTTGAGAGGATGAAGGAGGAATTGCGCCAAGGGAGGCCTTTGCCCGTAGCTATTGAAGCTGGTTTCAGCCGGGCATGGACTTCCATAAGGGATTCCAACCTCTCAACCCTCCTTACCTGTGTAGTCCTTTACTGGTTCGGCTCCAACTTTGGGGCGAGCATGGTCAAAGGCTTCGCTATAACCCTGTTCATCGGTGTGTGCGTAAGCATGTTCACGGCCATTACTATGACTAGGACATTCATTTCCTTTGTTTTTGATCTGGTGGGGCGGTTCTTGGAGAAGAGGCCTTGGCTTTTGGGAATCTAAGGAAAGGAGGCAAGGATGTACAACCTGATTGATAAGAGGTATTGGTTCTTCGCCCTCTCCCTCCTAATAATAGTCCCAGGCTTGATTGCTATGGGGATATCTTTAGCCCGCTTCGGAGCTCCTTGGAAGCTTTCTGTTGACTTCACCGGCGGAACCCTGATGGAGCTCCGCTTTGAGCAGAAAGTCTCCCCGGAAAGGGTTTACACCATTTTCATGGGCCTGGGCTACGGCGATACTACCGTTCAGACTACGGCTGATGAGAAGACTGCTATCATAAGGTGCAAGCATTTGGATGAGGAGGCTAAGGCCAGGGTTCAAGAGGAGTTGAGGAAAGAGTTTGGGCCGTTTGAGGAGCTGCACTACGAATCCATAGGGCCAGCGGTGGGGAAAGAGGTGACGAGGGCCGCTACTCTGGCTACAATCGCTGCTTCTTTTATCATCATAAGCTTCATAGTCTTTGCCTTCCGCAAAGTTCCAAATGCCCTGCGCTACGGGGTCTGTGCCATAATCGCCATGATTCACGATGTCTTAGTGGCAACGGGGCTTTTCTCCATAGCCGGCCTGCTTATAGGTTGGGAGGTAGATGCACTGTTCGTTACCGCCCTCTTGACTGTGATTGGCTTCTCGGTCCAGGATACGATTGTGGTTTTTGACCGGATAAGGGAGAACACACCCAAACGCAGGGGGGAGCCGTTTGAAGTTATAGTTACGCGGAGCCTTCTGGAGACTTTGCACCGGTCGTTGGTCACTCAGCTCAATGCCATGTTCGTCCTCATAGCCATACTTCTCTTCGGAGGAGCTACGATAAAGCAGTTTGCAACGGTCCTTTTGGTAGGGCTTATGAGTGGAACTTATTCCTCCATCTTCAATGCTGTCCCCCTTCTGGTTGTTTGGGAGAACAGGGAAATCCAGAAGTTCTTCGCTAAAGTTTTCGCCCGTAGCTCTTAATGAGAAAAGCTAACCTTTTTATCCCGACACTTCTGGGGGCAGGGGGGTTAGTTCTTTACCTCCGCACCATGGCTCCCTCGGTTGCTACAATTTTTGATGATAGCTTGGAATTTCAGTTGGTCTGCCCGACTTTGCGCATAGCTCACCCCCCTGGCTATCCACTTTATACTCTGCTGGGCTGGCTCTTCTCCCACCTACCGGGGGTAGACCCAGCATGGGGGGTGAACCTACTTTCAGTGGTAGCGGGGGCGGGCACGCTGGTAGCCTTGTATTTCCTCGCCCGCCTCTACTCTCCGAGGGTTGCTTTCCTCGCACCCCTCTACCTCGCCCTCTCCCCTGTCTTCTGGTCTCAGGCCACAATAGCCGAAGTTTACACTTTGCATGCTCTCATCGTAGCCTTGGCCCTCTACTTCATCCTCAGGGCTACAGAGGACAAATCTTTCCTCCCTTGGGCAGCTTTCGTTGTGGGCCTTGGCCTTGCCCACCACCGGACTTCAGTGTTCTTGCTTTTGCCCCTTACCTTGGCCCTTTGGGGCAGCACGAGGCGAAGCGCTCTTCTTTCCGCCTTTGCTCTCTCAGCCCCTTTGGCTTTCTACCTCTACATCCCTCTGAGGGGGATGGCAGTCTCTTCCCTTGATGGGACTTACCGCAACACCTTGGAAGGCTTCATCCAGTGGGTGACGGTATCAAGTTACGGGGTTTTCCTGCGGGAAAACCCTCTGGCGCGTCCAACCCCCTTAAATTGGCACATTAAGCTTTGGCTTTCCCAGTTCGGTCCGGTAGGGATAGCTTTGGGGATTATTGGGCTGGCCAGGCTCAAATCCCAAAGGGGGATTATTTGGTGGCTGGCTTTCGTTACTTTCACTTTGTTCGGCCTAATCTACCGGGTTCCCGACCCCGAGGTATTCTTCATCCCTTCCTTTATGCTTTTCTCGGTGGCCGTAAGCGTGGGGGGAGAGTTCATCCTGAGCCTCAGGTGGCGTCCTGTGGGCTTTCTTCTGCTGGCCATGGCTTCCTTGCTGCCCATCTGGGCTGGAGCAAGCCATTTCCATGAGCTTGACCGCAGCCGCAAGCTTGAGGTCTACGCTTTGGGGGCATCCATGGTTTCTTCGGTAAGGGGCGAGGGGGCGGTTGTGGTAGGGCTATTGGGGGAAAGCACCCTAATGAGGTACTTCCAAGAGGTATACCACCTCAACCCCACTGTGTCCGTAGTGGCAGCCGACCGGGAAGAGGAGAGGTTAAGGGTGGTGAAGGAGGCCTTGGGTGAGGGGAGGCCGGTTTACCTCACCCGACCCCTACCTGGCCTTCCTGAACATTACAGGTTGTGGGCGCAGGGGAGCCTGATAAGGGTTTGGGATTCACCCCCGCCTGAAATTGCACCTGAGAGGCCGGTCGGGGTTGAAGTTGTGGCTGGGCTTAGGCTTGAGGGGTATGAAGTTGCGGTCCTTCCGGAGCCACCCAGGCGGTGGCCAGTTCCTTCCCTTCCACCTCGCACTTTGGTTAACCTCTACTGGAGGGCTTTGAAGCCCATCACCGATGACCTTAAAGTGTCAGTTCGCTTTCACGATTCCGAAGGCCGAATGCTGGCCCAGAATGATAAGGTCCCAGTGCATTTTGCTTACCCTATGACTAAGTGGAAGGCTGGAGAGCTGGTAGTGGATGCCTATGAGTTTAACCTGAAGCCTGAGGGAGGGAAGCTTGTGGTAATAGTCTACGACCCCTCAACCTTGGCCGAAAGGGGACGGATAGAGCTTCAGCCTTAGCCTTTGAGCACTAAAGGCAGGAATACTTTGAAGAGCCTCTCAAGATATTTCAAAGTGACGGTGATGGTTCCCGTAACCACTTGACCGCCGATAGCCGTGCCAGTCACGAGGATTTGGCCGTTGTAAATCCCAAAAGTCGCGGGCAAAGTAGCTGTGATTCGGATAGCCCCGTTTATTCCCTGGTAGACAGGGCTTCCTCCAGCCGAGAAGGTGAACCAGCCTGTTGAGCTTATGCGTGCGGTCCAGTTCAGAGCCACGCACCTCGGATTTTCCACCGAAACAGTCGCCGTGTAAGGCCCGACAAAGCCTGAAGAATCGGCCAAGAAGGAGATGCTTGCGGGGTTCAAGCTCAGTTTGGGCTTGAGGGCTTCAGCGGCGTCAATAACCCCGTACCCGTAATACCAGTCGCGGCCGGGGCTTCCCAAGTCTACGGCCGTGGATGTAATGCAGTAACGCACCTGAGCCGCAGTAAGGTTCGGGTTTGCCGACCACAGCAGAGCTGCCAGCCCCGCAACATGAGGGGTAGCCATGGAAGTCCCAGCTGCGTAGCCATACCAACCTGGAATTGTGCTGAGTATTAGGTAGCTTCCATCTCCTCCAGGTGCCGCCACTTCTATCTCTGGCCCGTAGTTAGAGTACCAAGCGGTGCCAGAATAGTAGTTTACGGCTGAGACCGCAATAACTTGGGTGTAAGCAGCGGGGTAAAAAACCTGGTTTGTTGCGGAATTGCCGGCAGCGGCTACCATCAAGCAACCTTTGCGGTAAGCATAATCCACTGCATCGGCCAGAACTTTTGAGCTTTCATCCCCCCCTAAGCTCATGTTCAGAACTTTCACCCCTCGGTCCGCAGCCCAGACGATGGCCGCAGCCACATTCACATCGGATCCGTTGCCTGAAGAATCTAAGACTTTAAGGGGCATAATTTTCACGTTCCAGGCAACTCCAGCTACTCCTTGGCTGTTGTTCCCCTGGGCTCCCGCTATCCCTGCCACGTGGGTGCCGTGCCAGTGGTCATCATCGGGATAAGCATCGTTGTTCACAAAATCCCAGCCCTGGACAATCCTGCCGGAGAACTCGGGGTGGTCCAGGTCAACCCCGGTATCTATGATAGCCACAGTTATGCCGGATGTGCCTGTAGTTATGTCCCAGGCTTGAGGGGCTTTGATGAGGTTCATATTCCACTGGTAACCCCAATATTGGTCATTGGGGTTAAGGAGCGCACGCACAAACCGAACCGGTTCGGCATACTCCACGATGGGGCTGGCCTGGAGGTGTTCAATCCATTCCTTCTCTTTCCCAGGCGGGACTGAGAGCACTTTTACCCTGATGGGAGCGATTTCGTTAACGATTTTGGCTTCGCGGCCAAGTAGGGCTTGAAAAGCAGATTCGGTAACACCGGGACGGAGTTTCACTACTACTTTGCCCGGTACAAAAGGGCTTTCGGCGCCCACAAGCTTGAATAGGGATAAAGCTAAGGCTAAGCCGAGGGAGATGAAGAGGATTCTGCCCAGCTTCACAGGCTTTTTATCTCCTAAGCAGTGTGCGCAGGAAGTAGAGGCAACCCTCCGGTTTAGGGGGCTGAGGGGTTTCTGCTTCCAGGGCAGCCAGGGCATCCCCCCGACCTGCTCCTTGGGTGTTCGGGTCAAGGTTCAAGTTCAAGGCTGAATTCATCATCCTGGCCTTGACTTGGGCCGGGGTCAGGTCCGGGTAAGCTTGGAGGAGCAAGGCAGCTACTCCCGAAGCATGAGGAGTGGCCATGCTTGTCCCACTGGCCGAGGTGTAGGAATCGTCTACAGGATTGCCCATGGATGTTCCGCTGGCTCGGCAGGATACAATCCCAACGCCGGGGAAGAGGATATCGGGCTTGACCCGGCCATCGGCTGTGGGGCCGCGGGAGGAGAAGGTGGCCACTTGGTCGTAATCATCTGATGCCCCCACCGTTATGACTTCTCGGGCGCATCCTGGGCTCCCAATAGTCCCTGGAGCTGGGCCATCGTTTCCAGCGGCAACGCAGACCACAACCCCTGCCTTTACTGCCGCATCGCACATGGCCGATAGGGCATCAGTACCATCGCAAGGGCCTGGGGAGCCCAAGGAGAGGTTTATGACTTTTGCCCCTTTCTCCACTGCCCATTCTATCCCAGCCATGACATCGCTCATCATTCCGGAGCCATCGGCTCTGAGGACCTTAGCGCTCAGTAGGAGGGCTTCGGGAGCTACTCCCCGGTATTTTCCTCCGGAGGCTTCCCCACTACCAGCGATTATCCCGGCCACGTGGGTGCCATGGCCGTGGTCATCCTTGCCTTCCCCTCCCACGAAGCTTGTATAGGCCAGAATGCGGCCGGCAAAATCCGGATGCTCATAGTCAATCCCTGTATCCACCACTGCCACTTTGATTCCTCTCCCGGTGAACCCCCTCTCCCACACTTGTGGAGCCCTTATGAGGGGGACGGAGACATCCAAGAGGGCGTAAACGGGCTTATCGGGCCAGATAGCTTCTACCCTGGGGTCTTCCTCCAGGGCTTTAAGTTCACCTGCTTTCACCCTCAAAGCGGTGGCTGGGATGAGGCGAAAGTGTCGGGAGATGGCTTCTCGCCAAGGCTTGAGGATTTCCTCGGCGAAGCGAGCCAAGGCTTCTGGGCTAAGGGCCAGGCCTTCTACAAGGCCTGCGGCCATTAGGGAAGTGGATGTGTATTTCACAATCACCGGTATAACCTCTTCCGAAGGCAGGGCAGAAATCTCTGGCGGTCGCTTATATGGGCTCATTTGACCTCCTTGACCCTTTCCCTCCAATAGTCCAAAACATCTTCCAGCGTTTTCCTGATAGGTATTGAAGGCTCCCAACCGGTATCACGGCGGATTTTGGAGTAATCGCACAAGCTTACGGGCACATCGCTTGGGCGCATCAGAGCCTGGTCCTGCTCCACTTTGACCTCTATCCGGCTCATCTGCAGAAGCAAGTCCAAAAGTTCTTTTATGGAGTAAGCCTTCCCAGAGCCGATGTTGTAGACCTCGCCAGGCTTCCCTTTGGTGATGGCCAAGTAGTAGGCTCGGACCACATCTCTGACATCAGTAAAATCGCGTTTGGGGAACAAGTTTCCAACTTTTATCACCGGCGGACGGAGCCCAGCTTCGGCTTCGGCCAGCTGGCGAGCGAAGGCAGGGATTACGAAATCTGGCCTCTGGCGTGGCCCGGTGTGGTTGAAAGGCCGAACCCGAACTATGTAGAGGCCGTGAGAGAGGTGGAACTGTAGGCCGAGGAAATCCTGGGCTACTTTGCTAACCCCATAAGGGTTGTTGGGGCGAAGGGGGGAATCTTCACGGATAGGGAGGTCTTCCTCGCGTACTGCCCCGTATTCTTCGTTGGAGCCAACCACTAAGATGCGCGGCTCCAATCTGAGCTTGACCACTGCCTGGAGGATGTTGAGTTGGCCTCGGACGTTGTTTTCAAAAACTTCCCAAGGGTTCTTCCAGGCATCGGGGACAAAAGCTGAGGCGGCCAGGTGGAAGATGAAATCGGGGCGGATTTGGGCCAGGATTCCTTCCACCTCTTGGTAATTTCCCAAGTTGCCTTGTACCAAGCGAATTTTGTCCTGGATATGAGCCACATTCTCCGCCGAGCGGTGGATTAGCCCCGTTATCTCCCAATCGGTGTTTTCCAGGAGGAACTCCGCCAAGTGGCTTCCAGCGAAGCCCCCTATGCCTGTTATGAAGGCTCGCACCTAATCCCCCTTTAAGGGTAAATTCTCCCCAGCGTCCTGGGGAAGGGAATTGTCTCCCGGATATGCTGGAGTCCGCATATCCAGGCCACGGTCCTTTCTACCCCTAACCCAAAGCCTGAATGTGGCACTGAGCCAAACCTCCTGAGGTCAATGTACCACTGGTAGGCTTCCCGAGGCAGGTTGTGTTCCTTTATCCGCTGCTCCAAGAGCTCGGGGTCTGAAATCCTCTGCCCTCCGCCTATTATCTCCCCATATCCTTCCGGGGCCAATAGGTCAACTGAACGGCACACCTCGGGGCGGTCTGGTTCTGGTTCCATGTAGAAAGCTTTGGCCTTGGTTGGGTAATGGTGAACGAATACTGGCTTCTCAAACCTCAGGGAGATTATGGTCTCGTGAGGAGCGCCGAAATCTTCGCCCCATTCCAGAGGTTCTCCGGCCTCTTTGAGGATTTCCAAGGCTTCATCGTAGGAGATGCGTGGGAAAGGAGGCTCTACCTTTTTCAGTGGTGATGTATCTCGCTCCAGCACTTTGAGCTCGGTGGCTCGGTCTCTGAGGACAGTTTGCACTATGTAAGTGACCAGCTCTTCCTCCACCCGCATGCATTCTTCCAAATCGGCGAAGGCCATCTCAGGTTCCACCATCCAGAACTCCATGAGGTGGCGACGGGTTCGGGACTTCTCGGCTCTAAAAGTGGGGCCGAAGCAATAGACCTTTCCGAAAGCCATGATAGTGGCCTCGTTGTAAAGCTGGCCGCTCTGGCTCAGGTAAGCCGGCTGGCCGAAGTAATCGGTGGGGAAGAGGGTAGTAGTGCCCTCACAAGCGGCCGGGGTAAGGATTGGGGAATCAATGTTTAAAAAGCCATGGGAATCAAGCCAATCCCTTATGGCTTTTATCACCGTAGCCCTTATCCGCATTATGGCCCACTGGCGGGTGGAGCGAAGCCATAGGTGGCGGTGGTCCATCAAGAACTCTATCCCGTGCTCCTTCGGTGTTATCGGGTAATCCTGCACGAACTGGAGCACTTTAAGGTCTTTTACTTCCACTTCGTACCCACCGGGGATTCCAGGGGCTCTCGGTTCGGCTTTGAGGGTGCCTTCAAGGATTAAGGATGATTCTTGGCCTACCTGGCGGGCGGCTTCAAAAGCTTGGGGTGAGACATTGTTTTGGAAGACTACAGCCTGGATTATCCCGGTGCCATCCCTAACTTGGAGGAACTGAAGTTTTCCTTTATCCACCTTGCCATAGAGCCAGCCTTTTATCCTTACCTCCTCCCCCACAAACTTATGAGCCTCTTCAATCCTCACATCCCTGGGCACTTCTCCCCCTCCTCACCAGTTTGAATTCATTATACTTCCATTTGCTGACCGAAGTCAACCTCTTTCGGCCCAAAGTTGGCCTGCGCCGACTGGGGTACGTAACAAGTCATTGCGAGCCGCCGAAAGGGGCGAAGCAACTCTCACCCAGCGGAGGAGAGCACCTCGTGTCCTCGCAATGACATCTTGCTTCTTTCGCGGTTAGCCTCCCAGCCAGCTTTTTACCTGCCCTGCCACCAGTCCTTGCGGGAACGGGGGTCCATGAAAGAGCCCGTATCCCTCACGGCCACTTTTATTTCGTTACCGCTCGCGGTGGCAAAAGGCTGCTTATTCCTCAAGGCCGGAAGGTAACTTCTGCCCTTGGAATCCCACTCCCTGTAAAGGGCCAACAAGTTCGGGTCAACGCATATGTCTTCAAGGTGCAGGGCGTATCCGTAAGCTACTGTGTCTTGCCTCATGTTAACCAGGGTTATCCTCGTTTCTTCGGCATAGAGCACAAGGGCGTGGAACCTTCCCTGGTAGATGTCAAGGCCAAAGTATGGTAAGTAAATTAGCTCTCCGGGCGTTGTCCTCATTCCCAAGAGGGTTACATCCCAAGTCGTTATAGGCTCACCCCTGCGGTTGTTGGCCCAATCCCAATCGTAAACTCTGTATCCCTTCACAAATTGTGGAACACGCTCATCGCTGAATAGGCCATAAAGCTGAGGAGCATTCCGGTCCGAACCACCACCGTAGTCCACAAGCCCAAGGTAGGCATTGGGATTTACAATGTAGCCTCGCACAGCCAGGTTTAGGTCGGGGTGCTGGGCTGGGTTGGAGGGATGAGGTCCTGGAACTGGGATAACTTCGTAGGAAGCGCCAGGGATAGGCTGGCAAGGCCGGCTCTTAGCCACGAGGGGGAGGAAAACGAAGTAGGAAAATTCGCCTTGCTTTTTAGGGGAGGAGAGGGGTTCAGAGTATGCTTGCCAGACGAGCCCATAGCCCACTAAAGCCAAAAGCAAACAGGGAACGATGAACTTCTTCATAGCCTAAACCCCGTCAGCTTTTAGGCTGGGAATTCTACCTCAAACTCCTGGGCGATGGCCTTGAGGTCGGCCACCACTTTTTTGTCCAACGGTATGCCTTCCCGAGCGAAGCGCTCGGCGGCTTCAAACTCTTTTTCACCATGGATGTATATGCGGGTTTGGCCTTCAGCTTTCGGGGATTCCTTGAGGCGTCGGATGAGGTCATCCATATCGGCTTTGAATTCTTCAACGGGTCTGAAAGCATCTATGCGGATGGCTCCAAAGAAGTGGCCTATGTTGGAGGGGAGAGGCTTTCCTTGCTCATCCTTCGGGTAAACTAAGTCAGCGTAGGCGGCTCCGGAGAGGACCCCGCAGAATATGTCCACAGCCAGGGCAAGACCATACCCTTTGTGGCCTCCCATCTCTTCCCCTGCTCCACCTAAGGGGAGGAGACCTCCTCCTCGCCGCTCGGTCAAATTTCTGAGCACAAGGCCGGGGTCATCAGTTGGTAGGCCTTTCTCGTCGGTTGCCCAGCCTAAGGGCATCTTCTTCTCAAGCCTTTGGTAAACTTCAAGCTTGCCCCTCGGCACGGCACTGGTGGCCATATCCAAGACGAAGGGCCGCTCTTTTCCAGCCGGCACAGCTATGCTTATGGGGTTTGTCCCTAACATCGCCTTTCGCCCAAAAGTTGGTACCACAAGGACATCGGCGTTTGTGGAGGATATGCCGATTAGGTCGTGCTCAAGGGCCATCATGGCGTAATAGCCGGCGATGCCGTAATGGTTGGAGTTCCGCACAGCTACGAAGCCAACACCGTGGTCCAGGGCTTTCTGGATTGCAAGCTTCATAGCTCTATAGCTTACCGGTTGCCCAAGGCCAGCTCCGGCATCTATTGTGGCCGTTACCAGCGTTTCACGCACCACTTTGACCTCAGGCCGGGCTTTCATCATCCCGACCTTCAAGCCATTGATGTAGCGGCGCAACCGGGCAACACCGTGGGAGAAAATTCCCCTCAGATCGGCTGTAACCAGGACATCAGCTGTGATGGAGGCATCTTCTTCGGGAACGCCGAGCTTTACCAAGACCTTTTGGCAAAATTCCTTGAGAGGCTCAGGCATAACAATGGCTCCAATGTCCTCGGGCCTGATTTCTTCCATGGTTTACCTCCTTAGGCTATGAATTGAATGGTTTGCCTGTGGCGAGCCTTCTTTCATACTGCTTACGGTAAAATTCCATGTATTGTCCGCTCTTTATTTTACGCCACCACCACTGGTTTTCCACATACCAGCGGACAGTTTCCTCCAAGGCTTCATCAAATTTATGGCGTGGTTGCCACCCCAAGGCTTTTATCTTCGTGCAATCCAGAGAATAGCGTCGGTCGTGGCCAGGGCGGTCTTCCACAAAGCGGATGAGGCTTTCAGGCTTGCCAAGTAATTTGAGGATGCGGCGGGTCAGCTCCAAATTTGTCAGCTCGTTCCCAGCGCCAACGTTGTAAATTTCTCCAGGCTTTCCTTCGTGCAGGACGAGGTCTATAGCTTCGCAGTGGTCGAGGACATACAGCCAATCTCTGACGTTCATCCCGTCGCCGTAGAGGGGAAGAGGCTGGTCGTCAATGGCGTTGGTGATGAAGAGTGGGATTACTTTTTCCGGGTATTGGTAGGGGCCGAAGGTGTTGGAACCACGCGTAATCATAACTGGCACGCCCCAGGTCTTGGAGTAAGCCAGGCACATTAAGTCCCCACCGGCCTTGCTGGCCGAATACGGGCTTGAAGGGTTCAAGGGGTCGCTTTCCCTGAAGGAGCCTTTCTCTATGGAGCCATAGACCTCATCCGTGCTTACTTGCACCATTCGGCTTACCCCTAATTTCCTCACAGCTTCCAGGAGCACGTATGTGCCGAAGATATCGGTCTGGATGAAAGAGCCAGGCTCAAAGAGGGAGCGGTCCACATGGCTTTCGGCAGCGAAGTTGACCAGAAGCTCAACGTTGTAGGCTTTTATGGTCTCTTCCACCTTCTTTGCATCGCATATGTCGCCTTGTATGAAAGTGTAGCGGTCGGGGTAATTCTGGGCTACATCTTTTAGGTTGTCCAAATTGCCGGCGTAGGTCAATTTATCGTACACAACGGCTTTGTAATCGGGGTATTTTTGGAGGATGTAGCGGGTAAAGTTAGAGCCTATGAACCCTGCTCCTCCAGTGATTAGGATGGTAGTCATAGCTTAGCCTCCTCAGGCTCCGAATCGGTTTAATTTGAGGGCATAGGCAAGGGCCAAGGGCATTAGGTTGACGGCAAGCATGCGTCCTATGCTCCCCTTGGCACAAGCTCTTTCCCCGAACTTCTCAATGCCATCTGGGCGAACGTACCGGGAATAAAGGAGGACAGGGACAGGATGCCAGCTGTGGCTTCTGAGCACGGCCGGAGTTGAATGGTCGCCGGTTATGATGAAGACATCGGGATTGAGGGCCATTATCCGGGGTATGTGGCGGTCCACTTCTTCTATGAGGGCCACCTTGGCTTCAAAGTTCCCATCCTCCCCATAGGAATCCGTTTTCTTCACATGGATGTAAAAGAAGTCGTAATCCTTCCAGTGGGCTTCCAGGGTAGAGACTTCATCGGCGAATTCTTCGCCAGTTTCCAGGACATCCATTCCTACAAGCCTTGCCACGCCTCTGTACATTGGGTAAGTGGCAATGGCTGCGGGCTTAAGGCCATAGATTTCCCGCATGGATGGAAGCTGAGGGTTTTTGGAAAATCCCCTGAGAAGGAGCATGTTAGCTGGATAGTGAGGGGAAAGGACTTCCCGAGCCTTCTCTATCCAGGCGTTTACTGCCTCAGCCGTGGATTCAGCTTCGGGTGCGAGGGGTTTTACGGGCAAAGGCGGGAGGCCAACGCGCTGCGGGTCTGTCTCGGTAAGCTTATCGGATAGGCCTGGGCCTCGGAACACTACCACAAATCGGTGCTCCTTCACCGGCTTTACGAAAGTCTCAATGCCAGGAAGCTTTATTTCTGAAAGCTTCTCGCAGAGCATGGCATTGAATTGTGTATCAATCCGGCCGGCGCGGCGGTCGGTAACGAGGCCCTTTTCGTCCACGGTGCAGAAGTTACCCCTGGCTGCTAAGTCGTCCTTTTCCAAGGGGAAACCAATGCCCAAAGCTTCCAGTACACCTCTCCCGATTTCATAGCGTAAGGGGTCGTAACCGAAGAGGGCCAGGTGAGCAGGCCCACTTCCAGGAGTTATGCCTGGAGCTATCGGGTCCAGGAGGCCGCATATCCCTCGGGAAGCGAGGAAATCCATATTGGGGGTGCGGGCGCTCTCCAGTTCAGTAAGCCCACCGGGCTCCCTGGGCACTCCCCCAAGCCCATCCATCACCAAGAGGACTATTTTAGCTTCGTTCTGGAAGACCAGCTCCTTCAATCGGTCAAAATCCATAAGCCACCTCCTTCCGGCTTTGCGGCCTTAAGTTTAGCAGATTTTGGAGAAAATTCCAATT
>CAYOIS010000004.1:0-8969 GCA_964404055.1 uncultured Anaerolineae bacterium
GTGCAGGCCAGAGCGCCAAATAGGTTGCCAATTTTACCGCTTTCTTCAATGCTTTTGCCGGAGAGTTCCCCTAAGATAAAGCCAGCGTTGAAGGCGTCCCCAGCCCCAGTAGTATCCACTACCTCTATGGAGAAGGCTGGGATTTTATGGACATTCTTCCCATCGCTCACCAAGCACCCTTTATCTCCAAGCTTCACCGCTATTTTCCTTACGCCGCGAATCAGGGCATATTCAATGGCCGAGTGAGGGTTTTCCTGGCCTGTGAGGGCGCGGGCTTCTTCTTCGCTTAAAAGTAGGACTTTGACGTAGCGTAAGGCTTTTTCTATTTCCTCCCGCGCTTGGAAAGCAGCGCATATTCCCACATCCAAGCTTGTGCTTATCCCCAGAGCTGAGGCTTCTTCCAAGATTTTCATAGCTGTGGAACGTTGAGGGTCTTGGAGGAAGGAATAGCCAGATACGTGGACCCAGCTTAAATTTGCGAAGTTGGC
The DNA here is from genome assembly GCA_964404055.1 of uncultured Anaerolineae bacterium. Lineage (GTDB taxonomy): Bacteria > Chloroflexota > Anaerolineae > SpSt-600 > SpSt-600 > SpSt-600. Next base: position 489 of record CAYOIS010000004.1, read on the forward strand.
GTCCTTTAAGGAAATAGGCTCTAAATTGACGTTAGCACCTCGCTGGCCGAAGATGGTCCTTTCACCATCGGGGGTAACAACGATGAACATTATCCCCGTGGTCAGGTGTTGGTCGCGCTGGATTAAGCTTATGTCAACCCCAGTGTTAGATAGAAGCCTTAAGGCGTAATCTCCGAATGGGTCTTCCCCGATTCTACCCAAAAGGTAAGTTTTAAAGCCGGAGCGAGCTAATAGAACTGCGGTATTAGTGGCCGATCCTCCAAGGTGTATTTCCGCCCGATTGGTGACTCCTTCTCCTCCCTTGTGCGGGTAGAAAGGGATTGGTGCGATTATATCAAGGTTTATGTCCCCGACTGTCAGGATTGATGGCTTCCCCTTCATCAGGCTACTTGGAAGTTAGGATTTTTTCCACCAGCGCTTTTTCTTCTTCCAGTGAACTGACTTGTCCGTCAAGCTTTGCATCCCTCAGGGCTGAGAGAATCCTGCGGTATATAGGGCCAGGTGGTATCTTCATTACTTCTTGGAGGTAATGGCCATCTATTTCAGGGTGGATGAACCGAAGGCTTCTCTGGTAAAGGTCCAAGCGCTGGCGGGCAAGCCATGAATCGGTTAAGATGCGGGCTAGGAAGCGAGCTCGGTCGGAATAAGGGTTAAGGAGCTTGTATATAGCGCTTGGTGATAGCTCGCTTTCCGATAGCTGCTTGAGTATTTCTTTGAAAGCTTGAACTTCCCGCATAAGGGATGAATCGTCTTGCGGGGGGTGTAGGCGTTTTATCAAGGTTTCCAAATCTTCCGATTTCATCCTATAAGTCCAGAGGGCAAGGTAGAGGGCTCCTATCGGCTCGTAGTGGGCTCTCTGGCTCGGGGAAGCGGGAGATAAGTTGTAGCCGAGCTCTTGAGCGATGGGCATTTCTTCCCTCAAGGCTCGGAATTTCTCAGTTATCCAGCCGTCCCCCTCAAGTGAGGGGTGTATTCTCTTGAGGACCTTTATTTCTTCAAGGCGCCTTAGGGCTTTTTCCGGCTCGCTTTCTTGGAGGGTAAGGCGAAGTTCGTGGTATATCCTTTCGCCACTGACTTTGTCTAATAGGTCTAAAGCGCTTTCCACCAATTCCAAGGTTCGGCTTTCTATCCTGAAGCCCAATCGCTGTTCAAGCCGCACGGCCCTCAAGATGCGGGTAGGGTCTTCAACGAAGCTTAAGTTGTGGAGGACTCTGATAAGGCCTCTCTCCAAGTCTTTTAGCCCGCCGTAGAAATCGTAGAGTTCTCCGAACCTTTCTGGGTCCAAGGATATGGCCAAAGTGTTTATGGTAAAATCGCGCCGGTATAGGTCCTGCTTTATTGAACTCATCTCTACTTCGGGCAAGGCGGATGGGTGTTCGTAGAATTCAATGCGGGCGGAGGTGAAATCCAAGTGGTGGGGGTAACCCAAGGCGAGCTTCTTTGGGTCTTCAATTATGAGCTTAGCTGTGCCGAACCTTGTATGGCTCCTGACTCTACCTCCGAAATCCTTGGCCAAGGCTTTAGCCAAGGCTATGGCATCCCCTTCAACTACGAGGTCCAGGTCAAGGTTGGGGATACCTAAAAGCAGGTCTCGGACAAATCCGCCAACGATGTAGAGTGAGAAGCCTAATTCCCGGGCTTTGGCTCCGGCCTTTTTTAGGATGTCCAATAGAGGACTGGGCAGAGCCTTTTCCAATTTGCGAGCGATTTCGGGGGCTTGCTTAACGGTTATTCCACCGCTCCAGAGCTTTATCAAATCTGTCCTGGTTACTATGCCGATTACTTTGCCTTCTGAAACTACTGGCACTTGGCCTATGCCATGTTCCAGCATCACTTTTTGCACTTTCTCCACCGGGTCATCGGGTGAAACGCTGACATCGCCCTTGTACATGTAGAGCTTTATGGGGTTTTGGCCGAGGCCGTGGTGGATGGCTTTATCTATCTCTCGGCGGGTTAAGATTCCGATGACTTTGCCGTCTTCTACTACGGGGAATCCTTCATGGCCGTATTTTCTCATGGCTTCGGCGGCTTCGTCTACAGTGGTTTCGGGGGAGAGGGTGTGAACGCGGTAAGACATTATGGCGGATACAGTTATTCCGGGCTTTACGGATGAGCGGATTGCTTCCAGAAGCTTATCGCGGGCTTGGGATAGGGTAAGCCCTTGGAGGAAAGCTGCGGCCGCTCTGGGGTGTCCTCCTCCACCCATTTTACCTGCGATAAGGCCCACATCTACGCTCTCAACCGAGCTGCGCGCTACCATTTGGATTCGGTCCCCCATATCCACTAGGATGAAGAGGGCATCAGGTTCCAGGAGGTCTCTTAGGAGATGGGCGAGGGTTGAAATTTCCTCTACATAGCCCTGGAAGGAGGCAGTGGAGATTATTATGGAATGGCCGTGGAATTCGTAGGGGTATGAGCCTTGCAGGAGCTTATTGTACAGTTCCCTCTGGGCCTCGGATAAGGGGTAACGCAGGAAGGAATTTATTGAGGAAATATCTGCTCCCGCTTCCAGAAGCCAGGCCGCGCACTTTATGTCCCTCGGAGTTGTGCTGGCGTAGGATAATGAGCCGGTATCTTCGTATATCCCGAGGAGGAAGAGGGTGGCTTCAGTGGGGGTTATGGGGACTTTCATCTCTTGGATTTTTTCCACCAGTATAGTAGTAGTGGCTCCTGTATCTCCGCCTATGTAATCCATTTTCTCCCCCAGCTCGCGGGATAGGGGGTGGTGGTCAATGAAGAGGAAGGAGGTCTGGGGGCCCATCCCCCTTAAGGAGATGAAGCTTTGGGTATCCACTATTATGGCTTTAGTTATGGGCAAGCGGGGGAGGTCTTTTGGGGAGAAAAAAGGGAACTCATCCCCGTACAAGTGGAGGAAATCCCGGACGTTACGGTTTAGGCGGTGAGGGAGGACGGGGATAGCCGGGGGATATACTTTGGCTGCTGCTAATAAGGAAGCTACGGCATCGAAATCGGCATTCTCGTGGGTCAGGATTATTTCCATTCACTGTTATCTCCGTTGCTGTGCTGCGCATTTGCTGCACAGCGTTGTGTAGGGCAAAAGTTCAAGCCTTTCCCCTTCTATGGGCTTACCGCAAATTTCACAGAAACCGTATTCTCCCTTAGCCAACTTATCCAGTGCTCTCTTTATATCTTCAACCTTTCGCGCAGCTCTATCCCTAAGGGCGAGGTTAAGCTCCCATTGGATTATGTTAGGGTCACCTATGCCGAGGCCGTAATCGCCCTTTATCTCCAGCTTTTTTTCCAATTCCTCAAGCTCTTTAATAGCTTCCTCCAGCTCTTTTTCCAAGAGTTGGCGAATTTTTGCAGTATCAACTTGCATGCAAGGAATTTCCTCCTTTTCCCCTAAGGGCCTAAAGCTGCTTTTGAGGTTACTCTTCTCGTTTGAGCTGCCGCAGCATACGGCGACGTGCTTTGCGGATGGCTTTACGGAGTTTTATACGCTTCATCTCGCTTTTAGATATGTACCACCTTTTCTTCCGGACAATGCTGAGGATACCCTCCTCCGCGACTTCCTTCCGGAACCTCTTGAGGAGGCTTTCTTGCGATTCTCCAGGCCTGAGGATTACAGCCATTCTAAATAAACACCCCCTTTCCTTTAGTTTAGGGCTTGCGCAAATATTATAACCCAAAGGAGTGGGAACTGTCAAATATTCCTTCGCTTCGGCTGAAGTCAAGGAAGCTTTGGAGGATTAAAGCTGCGGAGGCAGCGTCCACGTGCTTGCGGATTTTCCGGCCTTTGTAGCCAGCTTCATGGAGGATAGTTTGGGCTTGGAGTGTGGAGAGGCGTTCATCCCATAACACTATTCTTATCTCCAGCCCTGCCTCTTTTAAAGCTTCCTCCAAAGATGATACAAACCCTTTGACTTTGGCTGCTTGTGGCCCTTCTTCTCCGCGTAGGGTTAAGGGGACGCCCACAACTACTATTTCAACATCCCACTGGCGGAAAAGCAGGGGGATTTCTTCCAAGGCTTTTTCCCTTAAGATAAGGCCTTTGGGGAAGGCCATCCTCCTTTCAGGGTCGCTCAGAGCTATGCCTATGCGCTTTTCTCCAACATCAAGGGCGGCTATCCTCTTCATCCAGCTTTTATTTTTACCTCTATCCTAAAGGGAAGCCAAGGAACTCTGCCGAACCAGCTTGGTGATACTTCTACAGAAGGCTCTTGGCGGAGGGGCAAGCCTTTAAGTTTTTCAACTGCTTTGGGTATGGGCAAGCCTCTAATTTCGTCTCGGACCAGAGCTTTATCTATCTTGGCCACGACCGGAGCTTTGACTTTTAGCTTCACTTGGTATTTACCCTCTTCTTCTTGAGCTTCCACAGCCTCAAACTTCATTTCCTCTGGCAGAAGTTCGTAGCCTGATGGGGTTTGCGATGATAAAGCTTCGCTGGCCAAAGCTTTGAGGTCGTTTCGGCTAACAGTCAAAGCTACGGCTACAGCCTTTAATTCCAAGCTGAGCTGGTCTGCCACTTCGTCCACAAAATGATCGTAACTTTCTTGGGTCGGAACTACGGTTATGGACTGAGGTATAAGGAAGGAGTCAGGGGGGAGCTGGCTTAAAAAAGTTTGATAGGCTTCTTGGTGGAGGTTCTGGAGCACTAAGCCTTTGAGCCTCTCCTTGTCCTCTTTGGTGACTACGTGGACTGGCTTGAGGGTTCCGCCCGAAGTGGGTGATGGATTGTAGACTTGGACCTTGAAGGCCAGCGCCCCTTCAACTTTGTTTATAAGATATGCTCCCACATTGCCCTGAGGGCCAGGGTCTATAGCCACTATCCTGGCTTCGGCTTGACTCTGATAGAAAGCTGGCAGGGTGACAGTGGTCACGGTGGTAAATTTCACGTTTTCCCCCGTGGAAGTGGAAACTATTACCCCTGGAGGTATGGTGATTTCCTGCGTTGTCTTGTTTATGAAGATGACGGTTCCAGAAGCTTTTTGGTCGGGCACATACTTCTCGGTTGAGGTAGGGATTGAGCCTCTGCCCGAAAGCTCAATGCGTAGCCTTTTGGCTGGAACGGCCGCTTCAGCTCGGTTCAGGCGGTTTATGCCAGGATCGGCTTTGAATTGGAAAGAGGTTTCAACCGTCTGAGCCATGGGGGTAAGTTCTATCCTGGCGAATGGTACCAGAAGAACTGCTCCGATTAGGATGGTGAGGATAAAGGGTAGGGTTATGAAGAGGAGGGCTAAAAGTGATATCTCTTCCTTTTGAGTGCGTTGGGTGGTAGGGGCTTTGAGGGCCTTGCTTTCGGAAGCCAAGGCTTTAAGGCCAACTTCCTTGGCCAAGTAGCGGATGAGAGGGTCCTTTGTGACTAAAATGATGTCCAAGGCCAAATCGTTGGCTTTGCGCTTCAGAAGCTTAAGGTTTATAAGGTTAGAAAGGGCTTTCTGCCCCGGCGGGACGATAAGTATAACTTGGTTGGTCCTGAGCCAATCCAGCCGGTCCCTTATTGAAATTATGTCCTCTTCCCTGTCAAGCTCAATCCTCTCCACAGGGGTTTAGTCCTTGAGGGCTTTGGCTACTAGTTCTGGAATTAAGCGTAGGGCTTCTTCTATGCGGGATTTATCCCGGCCTCCGGCCTGAGCCATGGTGGCTTTGCCTCCTCCCCCACCGCCCACGACCTTGGCTATTTCTCTTACTAAGTGGCCAGCGTGAAGTCCTTTTTCTACCAAATCTTCGGTAATGGCTGTTATGAAGAAAGGCTTCCCGTTCAAAACCGTAGCTAAGGTGACGACAGCACTGCCCAGGGTTTCCCGGAGCCAATCGCTCATTTCTCTCAAGATGTCTTCATTTTCCACTTCCTCAACCCTGGCCACAATTACGCTAACATCCTTCACTTTTATGACTTTATCCAGGAGGCTTTCATAAATCTTGCGGGCCAGAGCCCTCTGCAGTTTCTGGATTTCTTTATCCTTGTTCTGGAGCTCTCCCATTAGGGCCAGGACTCGCCGGTCTACTTCCTCCGGTGGGCAGGAGAGGAAGGCAGCGGTAGATTCAAGGACTTGCAAGCGTTCCATTACCAATTCCAAGGCGTACCGACCAGTGACCGCTTCAATCCTCCTTACTCCGGTCCCAACCCCTTGTTCTGAGAGGATGTGGAATAAGCCGATTTCGCCGGTGTTGGAAACGTGTGTTCCTCCGCAGAGCTCTTTGCTTATGATTTCATCCGGGTAGCCTATCACCAGCATCCTTACTTCTTCACCGTACTTTTCTTCAAAGAGGGCGATGGCCCCTTGGGCTATGGCTTCTTTGTAAGTGGTGCGGACGACTTGGACCGGATAGTTGGCTAAAATTATCTCATTCACCATCTTTTCCAAGTCGCTTATTTGGGTTTGGGTAAGCATTCCGGTATGGGTGAAGTCAAAGCGCAGGCGGTCAGGGGCGACTAAGGAGCCAGTTTGGTAAACGTGCCGGCCGAGGAGGCGGCGGAGCTGGCTGTGGAGGATGTGGGTTGCGGTGTGGTTTCGAGAGATATCCATCCTCCTTTCGGCGTCTACAGTCGCCCAGACTTCATCTCCAACCCTTGCCACGCCTTCTACAATCTTGCCTTTGTGGATTATAAGGCCGGGGAGGGGGCGAAGCATGTCTTCTACTTCCATTTCCCAAACAGTTTCTTCACCATCAGTGGAGCGGGTGCACGTTATCCAGCCGGTATCGCTTACTTGTCCTCCGCTTTCTACGTAGAAGGGGGTTTTGGGCAGGACTATTTCCACTTCATCCCCCTTGTGCGCCACGCTCACTCTTTGCCCCCCTTTGATTATGGCTACCACTTTGGTCTTTACCTCTATTTCTGTTTCGTAAAGGTGTTCAACCCCGCTTTCTGGAATGGCTCCTTCTCGCCTCAGCTGTTCGTAGAGGTTGCTGTAAAATTCGGCTTTTTTGAGTTCTTCTTCTTCCAGTTCAAAGGCAGCGGCAGCGCGAGCCCTTTCCCTCTGGGCTTCCATTGCTCGGTTGAACCCTTCTTCGTCTACTTCAAACCCCCTTTCACGGGCTACCACTTTTGTCAAATCAAGGGGGAAGCCGTAGGTATCGTAGAGGCGGAAAGCCTCTTCGCCTGGGATAATCTTTTGGCCTTTGGAGGCCAAATCGGTTATGAGTGTATCCAGGAGGTTTAGGCCGATGTCCAAAGTTTGCTGGAACCTTTCCTCTTCCTGGGTTATGAGGTTTTTGATGAAGTCACGGCGCAGGGGTAATTCGGTGTAGTGGTGGCCCATGATTTCAATGACTTTATCGGCGATGTGAGCCAGGAAGGGCCCTTTGAATCCGAGTTTGCGGCCGTGTCGGGCAGCTCTTCTCAGAATCATCCTCAGGATATACCCTTGGCCCTCGTTGGATGGGATTACCCCATCCCCTATGAGGAAGGTTATAGCACGGCCATGGTCAGCTATCACCCTGTAGGAGACGATGTTCTCCAAAACTTGCTCATCGGAATGGCCGAGCAGTTCCTTGGTCTTGAGGATAATGGGCCAGAAGAGGTCGGTTTCGTAATTGGATTCAACCCCTTGCATTACAGCGGTTATTCTTTCCAGGCCCATCCCGGTGTCTATACTAGGGCGAGGCAAAGGGGTCATGGAGCCATCGGGGTGGAGTTCGTATTGCATGAAGACCAAGTTCCAAAGTTCCCACCACCTCTCGCATTCCACAGCTGGAGAGCAATCGGGTCTGTGGCAAGTGCAGTACTGTTCTCCTCGGTCGTAGATGATTTCGGAGCAAGGGCCGCAGGGGCCAGTATCGCCCATGGCCCAGAAGTTGTCCTTTTTACCCATCCTTACGATTCTTTCCGGAGGCATTCCGGCCACTTTTTGCCAAAGTTCCCATGCTTCATCGTCTTCTTCGTAGATAGTAGCCCAGAGCCGTTCTTTGGGGAGGCCAAGCCTCTGGGTCAGAAATTCCCAGGCATAAGCTATTGCTTCTTTCTTGAAGTAATCACCGAAGGAGAAGTTGCCCAGCATTTCAAAGAAGGTGTGGTGGCGTGGGGAAGGCCCTACGTTCTCTAAGTCATTGTGCTTCCCGCTCACCCTCATGCATTTCTGGGAAGAAGCGGCACGGGTGTAAGGGCGCTTTTCTAGCCCCAGGAACACATCCTTAAATTGAACCATACCAGCATTGGTGAAAAGAAGGGTTGGGTCGTTTTCTGGGACAAGAGAAGAGCTTGGGACAATGGTGTGGCCGTTTTCGGCGAAAAAGTCCAAGAATCTCTTCCTTATCTCCGCACTTAGCATTCCCACTCCTCCTATCTCTCCGATTTTAAGAACATTTTAGCTCAAAAGCTAAACAGTGTCAATGAAAAGCAAAGTGCTTGGAGGGCTTTCCAGTTCTTTGGAATTGGTTTATTCTTGGCCCCTAAGCTTGCCCATCAGCTCCAAGCCCTGAAAACTGGGAAGTCATGTGATAGATTGCACAAATTTGACTTGTATGCCATATAGTGTTATAATGGAAACCGCAGTTGGCTGGTCGGATTTGAAAAGG
>CAYOIS010000004.1:9069-26149 GCA_964404055.1 uncultured Anaerolineae bacterium
TGATAGACCGGCGGGAACTGGTGGAGGAGAGGTTGCTCCCGGTGGAGCGAATCCTCACTCTGCCTATGGACCAATCCGCCCATGAGGAAGGGTATGGGTAGCCTTCTTGCTCTATACTGAAGCTGCAAATGCATTGAGGTCAGCGAAAGCCGGCCATTGGTTTAGGGCCCAAGGCGGGCAATTTTTAAAAAGTTTACAAAGAGTGGAGTTTGAAAACCGGATGCTTAATCCAACGGCGCAGGTATTGGTATCCCATATCCATTTTGACCTCCGGTAAAACCGTGTGGTCTCGGTAAAATTTTGTGATAGGTCGCACAATCTTGACAAATTTGGTAAATTGTTATATATTTTACCCCAAACAAAGGGGATAAGCCTGATGCAAGGAGGCCTTCATGAGCCTTAAGACTATAGGGCAAAAAATTCCGACCGTAATTTCCTCAAAGTTTCCCCTTTGGTGCCCCAAAGAAAGCTGAAACTTTGGTTTAAGGAGGATGTGCTATGAAAGTCACACGCAGGGAATTCCTCAAACTGACGGCCGCTGCCAGCGGGAGTTTGCTTATCCCCGCCTCATCAGCCCTGGCCAAGACTGAGGGGCCGGTGTTCCCCCTCCACAAAAAAGTCAAGGAGGCAGCGACCATCTGCCCTTATTGCTCCTGCGGCTGTGGCCTCATCATCGCTACTGGGCCGGACGGGCACATCATTAACGCTGAGGGTGACCCGGATAACCCCCATAACCGAGGAGCCTTAGACCCCAAGTCTATCTCCGTCCGGCAACTTTCCCAGAACCCGCTCCGCCTAAAGAAGCCCCTTTACCGGGCACCTGGCTCCGACAAATTCGTGGAGGTGGAGTGGGACTGGGCCATCACCGAGGTCGCCAAGCGCATAAAAGCCACCCGAGACGCCACCTTTGAGCGCACCGTGACCGTTGGCGATAAGACCGTCACGGTCAACCGCACCCAGGCCATCGCCTTCCTGGGCGGGGCGGCCAACAACAACGAGGAGTGCTACCTGGCAGTCAAACTGGCCCGCGCTTTAGGCATAGTCTACATAGAACACCAAGCTCGTATATGACACTCCCCTACGGTGGCCGGTCTCGGCCCCACATACGGTCGCGGAGTAATGACCAACCACTGGGTGGACCTGAAGAACGCCGACTACATCCTCATTATTGGCTCCAACGCAGCAGAGAACCACCCAGCCTCTATGACCTGGATTCATGAAGCCCAGCAAAAGCGCGGTGCTAAAGTTATCGTTGTAGACCCACGCTACACTCGCACCGCTACCCAGGCCGATATCTTTGCCCAAATCCGCCCCGGCACCGACATTGCCTTCTTTGGCGGGATGATAAAGTACATCTTGGACAACGAACTCTACCACAAGGACTACGTTGTCCACTATACAAATGCCTCCTTCCTAATCCATCCCGACTATAAGGGCCCAGACGAACTGGACGGCCTCTTCTCCGGCTACGACCCGGAGAAACGGCGCTACGACCGCTCAACCTGGACCTACCAGACCGATGCCGAAGGGAAGCCCTTGCGGGATGAGACACTCCAGCACCCCCGATGCGTCTTCCAAATCATGAAGCGCCACTACGCCCGCTACGATCTGGACACTGTCTCTAACGTGACCGGAATCCCGAAGGACCTCCTGGAGAAAATCTACAAGACCTATGCCGAGTCGGGCAAACCGGGGAAGGCCGGCACCATCCTCTACGCGATGGGCCAGACACAGCACACTGTAGGCTCCCAGAACGTGCGCGCCCTGGCGATTGTCCAGTTGCTCTTGGGCAATATTGGTATCCCTGGCGGCGGCGTCAACGCCCTGCGTGGTGAGTCCAACGTCCAGGGTTCCACGGATATGGGCGTTCTGGCTCACCTCCTGCCCGGCTACCTGCCCATACCCACCACAGCGGATGTGGACCTCAAGACCTACATTGAGAACAAGACCAAGCCGGGCGGTCCCTGGTCGGGCGGGTACTGGGTCAACGGCCCCAAGTTCCTCATCAGCCTCCTCAAGGCTTGGTGGGGACCGCACGCAACTCCAGAAAACGATTTCGCTTACCAATACTTGCCCAAGGTGGAAAGCCCTGCCAACCATTTCTGGATCGCCCTCTTTGAGGCGATGTATGCGGGGAAAATCAAGGGGCTGTGGATTATGGGCCAGAACCCGGCCGTCTGCGGTGCCAACGCCCGCTTTGAGCGAGAGGCGCTGAAGAAACTGGAGTGGATGGTTGTCCAGGAAATCTTTGACACCGAGACCACTTCCTTCTGGCGCGCGCCGGGCGAAGACCCATCTAAGATCCAGACCGAGGTCTTCGTCCTCCCCGCCGCCGACGCGATGGAGAAGGCCGGCAGCATCGTCACCAGCGGGCGAACTATCCAATGGCGGCCTAAAGTTGCCGAGGCGCCCGGCGAGGCCAAGCCCGACCATCAGATCATCAACCTCATTGCCCTCAAACTCAAGGAACTATATGCCGCCGATCCTGGCCCATTCCCTGACCCTATTCTCCACCTCAATTGGGATTACGGGCAGGAATTGGACATTGAAAAGGTGGCTCGGGAGATTAACGGCTATGCGGTGGAGGATGTAAAGGATGCAGAAGGGAACGTCTTAGCGAAAGCAGGAACAACTTTGAGCACTTTCGCCCACCTTCAGGCCGACGGAACCACTGCTTGCGGCGCCTGGATTTACACCGGCTACTTCTCGCTCCAGCCGGATGGCTTCGGCAACATGCTCCCAGCGGCTAAGCGGCGCAACTCCGTCTACGACCCCGGTGGCTGGGGTAACTACCCTTACTGGGGATGGGCCTGGCCGGCCAACCGCCGCATCGTATACAACCGCTGCTCCGCTGACCCCAACGGCAAACCTTGGTCGGAGGATCGCAAATACATCTGGTGGGATGAGGCCCAGAAGAAGTGGGTAGGCTACGATGTGCCCGACTTCCCCGTCACCAAAGCCCCAACCGACCCTGGCGGCCGCGACCCCTTCATCATGATACCCGAAGGCAAGGCCAGACTCTTCGCTGCGATGAACGAAGGGCCGCTTCCGGAACACTACGAGCCGGTTGAATCGCCGGTCAAGAACCTCCTCTCCAGCCAGCAGATCAACCCTGTCATCAAAATCTGGAGGACAGACGAAGGTAAAGACATCGGCGACAACTACGGCTCTCCCGAAAAATTCCCCATTGTCGCTACCACTTATCGGGTGGTAGAGCATTGGCAGGCTGGCGGTATGTCCCGCTGGTCGGACTGGCTGGTGGAGGCGCAACCGGAGACGTTCGTGGAGATGAGCCAGGAACTGGCCGCCGAGAAGGGCATCAAGAGCGGGGATAAGGTGAAAATCAAGTCGGCCCGCGGGGAAATTGAGGCCATCGCCATCGTCACCGCCCGCATCAAACCCCTTAAAGTCAACGGCAAGACCCTCCATGTGGTTGGAATCCCCTGGCACTGGGGTTGGAAAGGCCTGCCCTACGATATGGGCGTGAAAGACATGGTCCAAGGCACAGCCAACTTCCTGACCCCGCACGTTGGCGACGCTAACACTCAGATGCCAGAGTTTAAGGCCTTCCTGGTAGACGTGGAAAAGGCATAGGAGGTGAAAAATGGCAAGGCTGGCAATGCTCATAGATACATCCCAATGCGTGGCCTGCCGCGGTTGCCAGGTCGCTTGCAAGCAGTGGAACGACTTAGAGGGATGGCTCTACTCTCGCACCCGCAACCGTGGCTCCTACGAGAACCCACCGGACCTCTCCCCTCACACCTGGACACGGATTCGCTTCATTGAGTATGAGGGGCCAGAGGGCTTCCGCTGGCTTTTCCTGAAGGAAGGATGCATGCACTGTGGCAACCCGGCATGTGTGGCTGTCTGCCCCACAGGAGCACTGAAGCAGCATCCTAAGGGCTTTGTGACCTTTGAGCGGGAACTGTGCAACGGCTGCGGCTACTGCACCCAGTTCTGCCCCTTCCACATCCCCCGGCTGGAAGTCGTGAATCCTCTGACCGGTGCAGCTAAGGCCTCAAAGTGCACTTTCTGCCAGGACCGAGTGACAAATGGCCTGCTCCCGGCCTGCGTTAAGACTTGCCCAGCAAAAGCTCTGGCCTTCGGCGACCGGGACGAGATGATCGCCAAGGGGCAGGCAAGAGTAGAGGCCTTAAAGGCACGAGGATACACCCAGGCTAACCTCTACGGCGTGGACCAGGTGGGCGGTCTGGGACGGCTTTACGTCCTGATCGCCCCACCGGAGGCTTACGGACTGCCAGCCAAGCCAGAGTATCCAGTGCTGGCCAGCCTCTGGCAAAAGGTCGTCCAGCCGTTGGGAGGAGTAGCCTTCGGCGCTACAATTTTAGGTATCTTGGGTGCCTTCTTCCTTGCCCGCCGTAACATTCGCATGGAGGAAGTAAAATGATCGTCCAAGTGAAAGGCAAACCAGAATTCATCCAAATCCAGTGGATCCCCAGGTACACTACTATGGAGAGGGTGGTCCACTGGTTCCACACTGCCACCTTCTCCCTCCTGGCCATCACTGGCATGTTCCTCTTCTTCCCATTCTTCCAACCCTTAATCCAGGGCCAGGCTGGCATAACCTTCCGGCTCATCCATCGGGTTGCGGCGGTCATATACGGTTTAGTGCCCATAATTTACCTCATCCTACAGCCCCGCCGCTTCCTGATGCACATTAAGGAGTTTCTCCCCCAAAAAGAGGACATAGGCTGGCTTAAGGCCGTTCCCGCTTACTACCTCCTGGGCAAGCATGAGGTGATGCCCCCGCAGGGCCGTTTCAATGCCGGGGAGAAACTGAACGGGCTGATTACGATAATCGCCTGGTTGGTCTTTGGCTTTACCGGCCTCCTAATGTGGTTCGGCAAAGGCGTAATCCCGCCTGGGCTCTTCCGCTGGCTGGTTATCTTCCACGACCTGGCCATGATCGTCTCTGTTTGCATGTTCCTTGTACATCTCTACCTGGCAGTGGCACACCCGCTAATGTGGAATGCCCTTGTAAATATGCGCTTCGGAGTAACCGCGGTGGATTACGCTGCCGAGCATCACACTAAGTGGTTCTATGGCCCGAAGCGGGCTATGGAACTCTGGGAGGCAAAGAAACGGGAAGGCGCCCATTAGTCAGAGGGAGGAGGGGGAAAATGGCTAAGATCCTTTTAGTGGATAATGACCCAGGTTTCGTTAATTCAACGCGCCGGGCCCTGCAGAGTAAAGGGCATGAAGTAATGACGGCGGCCAGCGGGGAGCAAGCATTGGCAATGATGCGGAAAGAAAAACCCAACCTTGTGCTTCTGGAAATAATGATGTCCTACGTCTTGGAAGGACTGGATGTGGTCCGGGAGATGGCCAAGGATCCGGCTCTGAAAGATATACCAGTGATTGTAGTGACTTCGCTAAAGGGAACCAAAGTAAAGGCAGCGCAACCCTTAGAAAGTTATGCTGCAGTGGATGATTGGCTCCAGAAGCCTGTAAGCCCGGACCAGCTTCTGGCGCGGATAGAAGAAGTGCTTAAGGTGAAGGCTGCCTAAGTTCTCCCCCTGCGGCCAATTGTGAACACCCCCCTCTCAGCGAAACTGAGGAGAGGGGGGTGTTATTTTACCTCCGGTAAAACCGTGTGGCCTCGGTAACATTTAGATCACGGAGCTTTTGACATCTCCCAACCCTTGCTTTAAAATTAGGCTGCAAAGGGCTGGAGGAAAGAGATAATGAGCGTTGTGGATGAAGTCAAGGCCAGGACAGATATAGTGGACGTAATAGGGCAATATGTACCCCTAAAGAAGGCGGGACGCAACTTCAAAGCCCTTTGCCCATTCCATACCGAAAAGACCCCCTCCTTCTACGTGTTCCCCCATACCCAGACCTGGCACTGCTTCGGCTGCAATGCGGGTGGGGATGTCTTCTCCTTCCTCATGAAGAAAGAAGGGTTGAACTTCGTGGAAGCCCTAAAGCTTCTGGCCGAAAGAGCAGGGATAAGGCTGGAAGAAAAACCACCAAAGGAAATAGAAAAGGAAAAACTCCTCCGGGAAATAAACTCCGTGGCCGCCGATTACTTCCATCGCCTCCTTCTCCACCCAGAAAAGGGGGCTAAGGCAAGGAGCTACTTGGAAAAAAGGGGGATAAAAGAGGAAGCAATCGTAGCTTTTAAGCTGGGCTACGCCTCCGGAGAATGGCATGCTTTGGAAGAATTCATGGTAAACCTTGGCTACAGGCGGGACCTAATCTACGAGGCCGGCCTTATCATAAAGAGGGAAGAAGGAGGCTTTTACGACCGCTTCCGCGAAAGGTTAATGATACCAATAAGGGACGAAGCCGGGCGGGTGGTCGGATTCGGTGGTAGAACGCTGGACCCTGAGGGCATTCCGAAATACCTAAACTCCCCATTAACCCCCATCTTTGATAAGAGCCAGCTCCTTTTCGGGCTAGATATGGCTAAAGACGCCATAAGAGCTCAAGACATGGCCGTGATAGTAGAAGGCTACTTTGACGTCATCCAGGCCCACCAAGGAGGCTTCAGGAACGTAGTGGCTTCCATGGGCACTTCAATAACGGAAGCTCAGCTTAGGCTTTTAGCCCGCTACACCAAGCGCTTCGTCTTCGCCCTTGACCCTGATGTAGCCGGAAGCGAAGCTACAATAAGGGCCTTGCAGATGGCCGAAGAAGTCCTGGATAAAGAAGCCCAGCCCACCTTTGACCCCCGAGGCTTCATCCGGTTTGAAGAACGCTTGAACGCCGAAATCTTCATCCTAAGCCTACCATCAGGCCAGGACCCTGACGATTTAATCCGTGAATCACCCGATAGCTGGCGGGAAGCTTTGGAAAAAGCCACCCCAGTCGCTGAATTCTTCCTCCAGCTCCTTTCCCAAAAGTTTGACCTCTCTTCCCCCAAAGGCAAAGCCGAGGCTGTCAGGACCCTCGTACCCATCCTGAGGGCGATAAAAGACGAAGTTGAGAGGGAGCACTATATCTACCGGCTATCCAGGCTGGTCAAAGTGGAAGAATGGGTAATAAGGAGGGAACTGGGAGCCTTGACGAAAGCCCGCCCTCTACCTCAGAGAAAAGCCCCCAGGACTGTCCTAGGGTTAGAGGAGTATGCTTTGGCCAAGCTAATGACTAACCCTCCTCTCCTCAATTTCCTGGACGAGAAAATGGTCGCCATGGGCTTTTACCCGCTGAGCGAGGCCGATTTCACCGAATCCAATAACCGCATCCTCTTCAGCCTTTGGAAGGCAACCTTGGGTAGAGATGGGGGGAAGCTTGAGGAATTTCTGGAAAGCTTGGACCCCTTTTTGAGAGAAAGTGCTTCCGCTATTCTGGCTAAGGTAGAACACTCCCCGCCAACGCCTTGGGAAAAAGTTGAGGACGAAATCCTCTACTGTGCCTTGCGCCTGCGCGAACAGAGTATCCGCTATTACCTTCAAGAGCTGCGCTTCCTCCAAGAAGAAGCGCGGGAGCAAGGCGATGAAGAAAGTCTGAGCCATTACCGAAGTTTAATAAAGGCTCAAGCCGAGGAATTAGCCTCCATACATCGGGTTATGTCTCGTTATCATTACCGGCAGCGGGAGGTTTGATGAACCAAGATTTTCCAGAATTTGAGGACAAAGAAGAATTTAGCGGGGAAGAGCTTGGGGATACTGCATTGCAGATTTACCTGAGGGAAATCAGCAAGTTCCCCATGCTCACCCCTGAGGAAGAAAAAGAGCTGGGGGTCCTCATCCAAAGGGGGCGGATGGCCATGCACCGCCTTAAAAAGGGCGATATTTCCCCAATAGATAGAGCCCGGCTTGAAGCTCAAGTCAGGGCTGGGGAAATAGCCAAGCGTCGCTTAGTCCAAAGCAACCTCCGCCTTGTGGTGAGCATAGCCAAGCACTACTTGGGCCGTGGTTTATCTTTCCTTGACCTAATCCAGGAAGGAAATGTCGGCCTGCTCAAGGCCGCGGATAAATTTGACCCCCACAAAGGCTTCCGCTTCAGCACTTATGCTACCTGGTGGATAAGGCAAGCTATAACCAGAGCCATCGCCGATCAGGCTCGCACTATCCGCATCCCCCTCCATATGATGGAAAACATCCAGCGAGAGCTCAATGTCCACAGGCTATTGACTCAGAAACTGGGAAGGGAACCGACGGTGGAAGAAATTGCTCTGGAAATGGGCTTGCTGGACCAAGCTGATGTCCAGGCCATAAAAGAGGCTATGGAGCAGAACAAGCCCCTTCCTTTGGAACTCCAAAAGAAGCTCCAGAAAGCGACCGCTAAAGTTCAAAGCATAATAAGGGCAGCCCAAGAGCCTATGTCTTTGGAAACGCCCATCGGTGCTGATGAGGATACATTCTTGGGGGATTTCATTGAAGACACCTCCGCCCCGGCCCCGACCGATGAAGCTTTTAAGGAAATATTGAGGGAAGAAGTCCACAAAGTTCTTAAGACCTTGACCGACAAAGAGCGGGAAGTCTTGGAAGCTCGCTTTGGCCTTAAGGATGGGAAACCCAAAACCTTGGAAGAAATTGGGCAGATGCTTAACGTAACGAGGGAGAGGGCACGGCAGATAGAAGCCAGAGCCTTGCGCAAGCTCCGTCACCCCCTCCGCAGCCGTAAGCTCAAAGATTTTCTACCTTGAAACCTTTACTTGTGGCCTTGGTCGGTGTATAATGATTAAAGAGGATGGGGCAAAATGTTGGATGTAAAGGTAATACTGATGAAACTGGCGGAAGACCAAAAACCATGGCGTTCCCGGTACCTTGCAGGCCTTGCCGGGTTAAGCCGTAGGGAAGCTTTGAGCTTTCAAAAAACCTGGCAAACTTTGCCGATTGAAACGCGCAGGAAAATTATAAGCGCTTTAGTGGAAGTAAGCGAAAACGATAGCAGCCTTGATTTCTCCTACCTTTTCCGCCTCTGCTTAGAGGACGAAGATGAAGAAGTCCGCCTCCGGTCATTGGAAGGCCTATGGGAGGATGATGACCCAAGCCTTGTTGTCCCTTTAGTTAAGCTCCTCAAAAAGGACCCATCCTTAAAGGTAAGAGCGGCGGCCGCCTCCTCCCTCGGCCGTTTCCTCTTGCAAGCTGGAACACGCAAGCTTGACGATTATTATGCTCGCCTGGTTTACTCGGCTCTTTTAGAGGCTGCTGAAACGGAAAACCTGGAAATCCGCAGGAGAGCTATAGAGGCTCTTGCCTGCTCTTCCACAGACGATGAGAGAGTACTCAAGCTCATTGAAGATGCTTACTACCACCCCGATGAGAGCATGAAAGCCAGCGCTATTTACGCCATGGGCAAAAATGCTAACCCCAAATGGCGGCCATTCATCCTGAAAGAGCTGCGAAACCCAAGAGCAGCAATCCGCTACGAAGCGGCAAGAGCCTGTGGAGAGATGGGCTTAAAGGAAGCCGTGGAAATTTTAGCCGAGCTTGCAAAGGATAAAGACTACGAAGTAAGGGAAGCAGCTATCTGGGCCTTGGGAAGCATAGGGGGGAACGAAGCCCGAAATATCTTAATCAATTTCCTCGCTGAAGGGGATGATTCCATAAGGGAAGCAGTGGAAGAAGCCCTCAGAGAAATAGAATTTTCCTCTGACCCCCTTAACCTTTATAACTCATGCTTCTGACATTTAATAGAGGGGAACACTGGAGTCAACTTCCCGTGACCAAGCGTTGATACCCCCGCGAAGGTTGTAGACTTTTAATCCAGCCGCCTGCATAATCCGGGCCGCTTGCGCACTGCGGTTGCCAGTCTTGCAGTACACCACATATTCCTTGGTAGGGTCCAGCTGATTCAAGCGCGCTGGCAACTCCTGGAGCGGTATTAAAATCGCCCCCTTCAGATGGCAAATCTCCCACTCCTGAGGTTCCCGCACATCCAACAATACAATCCTCTGCCCGTCCCGCTCCAACATGGCCTTTAGATCCAGCGGCGTTATGTCAAACTCGGTGCTCACCTCATGCCCCTGGATAGACACCCCACAGAAAGCCTCGTAATCAATCAGTTCCCGGATGGTCGGGTTTTCGCCGCAGACTGGGCAGGCCGGATTTTTGTTCAACTCCACCTCTTCAAAACACATCCTCAAGGCATCGTAGATCAGCAATCGCCCAATAAGCGGCTTGCCTCGGCCGATGATCAGCTTAATAGCCTCAGTGGCCTGAATGGCCCCAATTACCCCAGGCAATACGCCGAAGACCCCTCCCTCAGCGCAAGAGGGAACTGAGCCAGGAGGTGGAGGCTCTGGGAAGAGGCAGCGGTAGCAGGGCCCTACCTTGGCTTCAAAAACGGTTACCTGCCCCTCGAATCGGAATATGCTGCCGTAAATCAAAGGCTTACCCAAGAACACACAGGCATCATTGAGTAGGTAGCGAGTAGGGAAGTTATCCGTGCCATCAATTATGATGTCGTAATCCTTGAGTATCTCCAGGGCATTGGCACTGGTCAGAACTGTCTCGTAAGTTTCCACGGTGATATGCGGGTTCAGGTCCAACAAGCGTGCCTTCGCCGAAGCGAGCTTGGATTTGCTAACCCAAGAGGTGCTGTGCAATATTTGGCGCTGCAAGTTGCTCTCGTCCACCACATCAAAATCCACCAGCCCGATGCGTCCAACCCCAGCAGCGGCCAGGTAAAGAGCTGCGGGGGAGCCCAATCCACCCGCCCCGACAATGAGCACACTGGCGGCTTTCAACTTCTTCTGACCAGTGAGGCCAACTTCCGGAATTAAAAGATGCCGGCTGTACCGATAAATCTCCTCATTCGTTAAAACCACTTCACTTTCCCTCATTTTTACCCCCCTTCCGCAATTCCTCCATCCCATTCCTGACCACTTTTAAAAGCTCAAGAAGCTGGGCTTCAAGGTTCTGGAGGACTTCTAACGCATATTGGTCGGCGCTTTGGGTTAGCTCTTGGGCCCTTTTGATGGCCTTTTCCTCTATAGCCTTGGCCCGTGCTTCCGCTTTCCTAACAATTTCATGCTCGTTCAATATCTCCAAAGCCCTTTCCCGGGCCTTGCTAACGATTTTCTCTGCTTCTTCGTGCGCTTCAGCTAAGATGTTTTCCCTCTCCTCCATTATGCGCTTAGCTTCTTCAATCTCCTGGGGAAGGGAAAGGCGAAGTCGGTCTATGAGGTTCAGGACCTCATCTTCATTTAGGATTACAAAAGGGGTAAAAGGCACTCTATGCCCCTTCTGCAACAGAGCCTCTAGCCGGTCTATCAGGAAAAAGGCTTCCATAAGTCTCCCTAATCCCTAAGCGAGATAACTGGTACCCCGAATGGTACTTCTTTCAGCTTGCGGAAGAGAGCTTCTTTCACATGAGCGGGTACCATTGAATCCAAGCATCCTCCAAGTGCTGCTATTTCCTTGACGATGCTGGAGCTTAAGAAGGCATACTCTTGGCTGGTCATGAGGCAGAGGAATTCAATTTCTGGTGCCAGTTTTTTGTTTATAAGCGCCATCTGGAACTCCAACTCAAAATCGGAGATGACCCTTAGGCCACGGATTATGACTTTTGCCTTCTTGGAGCGAGCAAATTCTACGGTCAAAGTATTGTAGCTTTCTACCTCTATCTTAGGATTGCCCTCAAAAGCCTTACGGGCCATCTCTACCCTCTCTTCCACTGAGAAAAGGACGTTTTTCCCAGGCCTCTCATAGACAGCCACTATGAGCTTATCAAAAAGCTTAGCTGCTCTTGTGGCTATGTCTATGTGGCCGTTATGGATGGGGTCAAATGTTCCAGGGTAAACAGCAATGTCCATTTCCCCCTCCTTTGGGAAAGCTTAGCTTATATCCACTACACCAGGCTGCCATAGCCTGTCAATGGCCTCTTTGAGCAAGCGAAACTCAGGCTTTGATAGCTCCGGGTCTTCCCGGAAAATCTCCATAGCTACTTCCCTGGCCTCGGTGAGCATCTTAAGATCGGTTAGGCGGGCGAGCTTCAGTTCCGGAAGGCCGCTTTGCTTCGTCCCCAAAAATTCCCCTGGCCCGCGCATCTCTAAATCCTTTTCAGCTAAGGCGAAGCCATCCTGTACGCTCTCTACAATTTTCAAGCGTTCAAAAGCTTCAGGTGATTCTGAATCGGCCACTAAGATGCAATAGCCCGGCTCGGTTCCCCTTCCCACTCTCCCCCGGAATTGGTGTAGTTGGGCCAGCCCAAAGCGATGGGCTCCTTCCACCATCATAACGGTAGCATTAGGGATGTCAACCCCTACCTCTACTACGGCGGTGGAAACGAGGATTTGTATTTCCCCGCGCCTGAAAGCCTCCATTACTTTTTCTTTCTCTTCACCCTTCATCCGGCCATGAAGCAAGCCGAGTTTCAAGTCTGGGAAGACTTCTTTCCGAAGGCGTTCGTATTCGGCTACGGCGGAGGGTATGTCTAAACTTTCGGATTCCTCTATGATGGGGTAAATTATGAAGGCCTGCCTGCCCCTTTCTATCTGGCTCCGGATAAACCTATAGGCCCTTTCCCGCTCCAGAGGAGTTATGAGGTAAGTTTTAACCCCTTGCCTCCCCGGCGGCATTTCATCCAAGGTGGAAATATCCAAGTCACCGTAAATGGTTAAAGCCAAGGTCCTGGGGATTGGGGTAGCGCTCATGACTAAAACGTGGGGGAAGAAGCCCTTTTGGCGGAGGGAAGCCCTCTGGCGAACTCCAAAGCGATGCTGTTCGTCTATTATAGCTAAGGCTAAGTTCGCAAATTGAACCACCTCTTGGATAAGGGTATGAGTCCCTACTACTATATCCACCTTGCCCGAGGCAATTTCTTCTTGGATTTGCTTCTTCTCCGATGGCCTCATGCTCCCGATAAGGAGGCGAACTCGGGGGGAGAAAGGTTCTTGCGTGCGAGGGTGCTTCAGTTTCATTCCCCCCAAAAGTGAGGTGATGGTTTGGTAATGCTGCTCGGCCAGGATTTCGGTGGGGGCCATCATGGCCGCCTGGTAACCGGCAGCTACTGTGACCAGCATCGCTATTAGGGCAACTACGGTCTTACCGGAGCCGACCTCCCCTTGAAGAAGTCGGCTCATTGGTCTATCTCCAGCAAGGTCTCTCAAGATTTCGTTGAGGGCTCTTCGCTGGGCTTCCGTAAGTTTGAAGGGCAAGGAAGAGATTATGCTTTCTACAAAGCTGGGGTTTACTTCAATAGCTCGGCCAGGGTTGCTTTGCCAGGCAAATTTCTGGCGCATTACCCCCAATTGGAGGAGCAAAAGTTCATCAAAGGCCAGGCGGCGTCGGGCTTCCTTCAATAGTTCTTGGCTATCGGGGAAGTGAATCTGGGACAAAGCCGTGCCCAAATCTAAAAGCTTCCGCTCTTCTTTAATCCTATCAGGAAGAAGGTCCGGGACTTTATCCGCCCAATATTTTGTGGTTTTGAGCATTAGCCGGCGGAGCCAGCGTGGGCTTAAGCCTTTGGTTAAAGGGTATACTGGGACTATGCGGCCGGTACTGACCAACTCCTTGTCCAGAGGCTCCCACTCAGGCGAAGTCATGGTAAGGCGGCCCATGAACTCATCCACCCGGCCACTTACCACTATTTGCTTTCCAGGCCGGAGCTGCTGGGCTAAGTGAGGCTGGTTGAACCAGCTTATCTCTATAACTCCAGTGCCATCGGCTAAGAGACAAGATACCACCGTTAGGCCACTTTTTGTCTCCCGCACGCTTACATCCCACACATTCCCTATTATGGTAACTTCTTCACCGTAACGTAGGCGGTTTATGGTCTTTATGTTGCTGTAATCTACGTACCGCCTGGGGAAGAGGTAAAGGAGGTCCCTAACGGTGTAAACCCCAAGCCTCTTGAGGCGTTCGGCGTTTTTGGGGCCGATTCCGCTGAGCTTGATTACAGGCGAATCAAGGCCAAAACCTTTTGCCGGGGCTTCCGAAGGCTTCTTCTCCCGCGGCTTTAGTTGCGGTTTGGGCATAGGAACAGGGGCTGGCTCCTGGACAGCTGGAGCGGGAAGTATTGGGGTCAGGATAAGCTCGTGGATTTTTTCAATGAGAGCTTTTCTTTCCTCTGTGGACGTTAGGGAAGAGTAGCGGGAAAGAAGAGAAACGATTTCCTTTATCCTGGCCCTTTCCTGTTCGGTGCCGGCTTCTTTAAGGGCCTCATCTCCCCAAGTTACAGCGAGCTTCCGAAATCCACCCAGTACGGCTTTATCTTTGTAACCAAGCCTTGCTTCTTGCCTAAGTATCTTCTCTAAAGTCTCAATGCGCTTGTTATCCATGCTTAAACGCCTCCTTCCTGGATCGTAAGGCTTATTGCTCTGGGGCCAAGGTAGCAAATCATGGAAGGGTTGAGGGGCAAAATTGAAGGCTTAACTTTGAAGGTGAGATTGGAGAACTTCTCCAGGAAGGCATTCACTGTTTCATCCATATCGCTCTTTAGCACCGCCAACCTCTTTATGCTTACGAACTCAGCCGTAAATTCTGCAAGCTTTTCCACCATTTCTTCCTCAGTCTGGACCTTCTCCAGCGGGATGAATTTTCCGTCTTCGATGATGAGGAAGACTTTAATCCCCATCATCGTTCCCAAGATGGCTTGGGAAGGGCTTATTATCTTTTTGTGGCGGAGGAACTTTAAGTCCTGGGAAAAAGAGGCGATGTACATGTAAGGTATCATACCACGGACAACTCGCACGATTGTGTCTAAGGAGCGGCCCTTTTGGGCAGCTTTAGCTGCTTCCTTCACCATTATGCCTAAAGCGTAAGAGGAAACCTCGGAATCAATAATAGTGATGCGAGCCCGTCCCAGAAAAGGTATGCTCGCTTCCCTGGCTACTAAGGCTACCGGGTTTATGTGGCTGGAAGTGTAAATCCCAATTATCTCATCCCCTTCTTTTATGAGGTCCCTGTAGACCTTCTCCATGTAATCTCGGGTTGGCGGCAAGGAGGAAGGGATGACTTTAGTGCGGGCAATCTCTTGGATTAAGCCTTTGGCGTCTATATCAACGTTTTCGTAATAGACCTTGTCTTTGAGCCTTATCCGCAACGGCACTACCGTAATCCCGAGCTTTTTGACTTCGGATTCGTCCTCAAATATAGCTCCGCTGTCGGTTACGATTTTTATCATACCTTACTCCAGGGAGAGGATGTAATGGTAATAAGGTTGACCACCCCAGAGGACTTCCACGTTGAGGTTGGGGAAAACTTCCCGAACTTTTTCTCCTAAGGCTTGGGCCTCCTCTTCTTTAACATCTGCCCCATAGTAAAGGGTAAGGACTTCGCCCTCTTCTGCCTTCATTTCCTTGAGTAGTTTTAGGACGAGTTCCTCGGGGCTTTCCCCAACCTCTACCAGTTTCCCATCCACAAGGCCGATGAGCTGGCCTTCTTTGACCTTTATCCCTTCAACTTGAGTGGAGCGCACGGCTACGGTTATTTCCCCAGTGCGAACATATTTTAAGGCTTCGCTCATGTTTTCCACATTCTCTTCCAGGGACATCTCCGGGTTGAAGGAGAGGAGAGCACTTATGCCTTGAGGGACGGAGCGCGAAGGAACGACTTTTACTTTCTTTGAAGAAAGCTCAGCCGCTTGCTGGGCGGTCAGAATTACGTTGGGGTTGTTAGGGAGGATTATGATTTCCTCTGCCGGCAGGGAGTTAACGGCTTGAAGTATTTCCTCTATGCTTGGGTTCATTGTTTGGCCACCGAAGATAGTTGCGTCGGTGGAGAGGCTTTTGAAGATTTCGGCCAAGCCTTTGCCTGGCACCACTGCTATCACGGCCATCCTTTTAGGGGGCTGAGGTGGGGTGGGCTGGGCTTCGCGCTTGAGGACAAATTCTCGGTATTGCTCTTGCATGTTCTCAACCACTATATCTACCAAAGCGCCCCACTTTACCCCATAGTTTAGGGGTGTGCCTGGCTCATTGGTGTGGAGGTGGACTTTAACCGTAGTTGAATCGCCCACTACTAAGACCGAATCGCCCATGGTGGAAAGGGTTTTCCTTATCTCCTCCACGTCTAAATTCTGGCCCTTGATTATGAACTGGACATCGTAACCGTATTCTCCTTCCAAGGCCTCGGTCCTTAAAGCTGCTTCTTCAACGGTAACTTTTTCTTCCAATTTTTCACCTCGCAAGTGTTTTAGGAAACCTTCCATTATGACTAGAAGCCCTTGCCCTCCTGCATCCACCACCCCAGCTTCTTTAAGGATGGGAAGAAGGGAAGGGGTCTTAGCCACAGCAATCCTGGCGGCTTCTACCACATGCTCTAAGGCTACCACAAGGTCATCGGTTTGGTTCCGAATGGCTTGTATAGCTTCAGCCATCTCCCTTATGACAGTGAGGATAGTGCCTTCCACTGGCTTTATGACCCCTTTGTAAGCAGTGGAGGCAGCTTCAGCCAAAGCGTCGGCCAAGTCTTGGACCCTTATCACATCCTTTTTGTCTAAAGCCTTGGCGAATCCTCTCCATATCTGTGATAAGATAACGCCGGAGTTACCCCTTGCCCCCATCAAAGCGCCATAGGCTGCTTTTTGGGCCACAATCCAAGCGGAATTCTCCTTCACCCCTTCAATTTCCCTGACGCAAGCTTGCATGGTAAGGAGCATGTTGGTTCCGGTATCACCGTCAGGCACGGGGTAAACGTTTAGGGCGTTTATAAAGTTAGCATTCCGTTCAAGCCAAGCAGTGGCAGATTTAAAGAGATTTTTGAGTGTTATGCCATCCCAAGCCACATTTTCCACTCTTACCCCCCAACTACTTAGGTGTTTATCCTGAGGTCTTGCACGTAAACATTGACTTGAGCGACTGGGATTCCGAGGTTTTTCTCCACTACGTATTTTACCCTTTCCATCAGGTTATGGGCAACCTCGGTTATACGGACACCGTACTCCATGATTACGTAAAGGTTAACGATGAGCTCAGGCCCTGCCCAATTTATTTCAACACCATAGGGGTAACTGCCTGGCCAGAGGCTTTTCTTGGCCAAACCAACGATGCCATAGCATTCCAGGGCTGTAATGGCTATTAGCTCAATCAATGCTTTAGGTGTTATCTCTACCCTGCCAAGTTTTTCGCTCTTTTCCATGACCTTTCCCTGAGGAAAAGCTTTAACCCTCCAAATTTTAACGGAAATCCAGCGGCATGGCAAACTGAGAGGGCTTGGGAAAGTGG
>CAYOIS010000005.1:0-7618 GCA_964404055.1 uncultured Anaerolineae bacterium
TTTACCCTTGATTTTTTGCCAATTTAGGGTATAATTCCAAGCCCGGGACTTATAAAAAACCAAGGAGTTAGGCCTATGGCGAACGAAAGGAAGAGCTCTGTCCTCGTGTTAGGGGGCGGCGTAGGAGGGATGAGAGCCGCTCTGGATGTGGCTGATGCTGGATTGGAAGTTTACTTGGTAGAATCAACCCCATGGCTGGGCGGAATTGTAGCCCAGTTGGGATTCATGTTCCCAACCCATGACTGTGTCCTTTGCAGGGGTACAGCCGAGCATGGCCCAGGATGCACCCGTCCCACCATCTCTCCTGCTCTCATGGATTACAGCCGCCACCCCAATATCCACATATTCGTCAATACTGAAATCGTCGGCCTTGAAGGGGAGGCCGGCAATTTCACTGTAACCCTCAGAGTAAACCCAAGATACGTTAATCCCGACCTTTGCATTAACTGCGACCGCTGCGCTCAAATATGCCCTGTGGAAAAGCCGAGCCGGTTCCAAATGGGGTTAGCAATGCGCAAACTCGCCTACAAAAGCTCCCCAAGGGCCATCCCCGATGCTTACATGATTGAGAAGACTGAATTTTGCGAGACCTGCCGCCGCTGCGAGAGGGTCTGCCCCACTAATGCCATAAACCTGAAAGAGGAGCCTCGGGAAGAGAAAGTAAACGTTGGGGCAATAGTCCTGGCAATGGGCTACCGCCTCTTCAACCCCCGTCGGTATGAAGAGTATGGCTACGGCCGTTACCCAAACGTCATAACCAGCATGGAATACGAGAGGCTTGCAAGCCGCTCCGGCCCCACCGAGGGAATTGTGGTTCGGCCATCTGATGGCACTACACCGCGCAAGATCGCTTGGCTTCAGTGCATAGGCTCGCGGGACCAAGAGCACCCCTATTGCTCCTCAATTTGCTGCATGTATTCAACCAAGGAGGCCGTCTTAGCCAAACAGCGCATCCCAGGCGTTGAAGCTAAAATCTTCATAATGGACGAAAGGGCTTTCAACAAAGAGTATAACGCCTATTACCTCCGCTCCAAAGAACTCTACAATGTTGAATACATCCGCTCACGCGTCTCTTCCATCACTGAAGACCCAACTACTCACAACCTTACCCTGCGCTATGCCACCGATGATGGCAATATCATTGAAGAAGAGTTTGACATGGTTGTCCTATCGGTTGGGGTGGAACCGCCCTTAAGCACCCGCCAAGTAGCCGAAATCTTGGGCATTGATTTGAACCAATACGGCTTCTGCTGGACCGATAAGTTTGGTCCCCTACAGACATCGCGCCCAGGCATTTACGTATGCGGCTCCTTCGCCTCCCCCAAGGAAATAGCCGAAACCCTCTACGAAGCCAGCGGGGCAGCCGCCGAGGCGATGCTCCTCCTCAAGGACAAACTCGGTTCCGTAGACTTTGAGGAGAAATTCCCGCCGGAAAGGGATGTATCAAATGAAGAGCCAAGGATTGGAGTATTCCTCTGCCGGTGCGGGGGAGAAATAAGCCAAACAATTGACCTGGAAGCCATCGCTCAGAAGGCCAAAAGTTTGCCCAAAGTCGCCCATGTCCAGCAAGTAAACCTTGCTTGCTTCCCAGAAGGGCAAGAGCAAATCAGCCGAGCAATCACTGAACACAACCTTAACAGAGTATTAGTAGCGGCTTGCAGCCAGCGCACACATGAACCCCTCTTCCAGAAAGTCCTGAGGCGCGCTTCCCTCAATCCTTACTACTTGGAACTGGTGAACATAAGGGAACACAGTGCATGGGCTCACCTTCACGACAGGGCAGGGGCAACCCGCAAAGCGATGGAAGCTATAAGAGTTGGAGCGGTTAGAGCTGCCCGCTTGCAGGCCCTGCAGAAATACTCCGTAAAGCCGATAAAGAAAGCACTGGTCATCGGAGGTGGGCTGGCAGGAATGGTAACCGCTTTGACCATAGCCGATGCTGGCTTCCCAGTTTACCTGGTGGAGAAAAGCAATCGCCTCGGTGGCTACCTCCAGAAAATCCACTTCACCGCTGAGGGGAAAGACCTCCGACGCCTCCTTTGGGACCTAACCAACCGTGTTGAAAGCCACCCACTTATCACCGTCTTTAAAGAGGCCGAGCTTGTGCATCACTACGGCCACGTAGGAGATTTCCATTCCCTAATCCGCACAAAGTACAAGGATGTGGAACTGGAACACGGGGTCACCATTGTGGCTACCGGAGCGAGGATGTATTCGGGGAGGGAGTACCTCAAAGGGGAAGACCCCAGAATATTAGACCAGCTGGAACTTGAAGAGCTCATAGTCAACCACCCTGAGAGGGCCAGGAACCTCCGGTCAGTGGCGATAATCCAGTGTGTTCGGCCGAGGGGCCAGAAATACGATTACTGCAGCCGCATCTGCTGCACTAACACCATGGCCAACGCTATCCGCCTCAAAGAGCTAAACCCATCTTGCGAGGTCTACGTCCTCTACAAGGACATAATCACCTACGGCTTCCGGGAAGAATACTACACCAAGGCCCGGGAACTGGGCACAATATTCATCCGCTACACCGATGAGGAAGCCCCTACCATTAAAGTAGTCTACGGAGAACTCAGGGTGGAGGTAAAGGACCAAAGCACGGGAGAACTTCTGGTGCTCAAGCCCGACCTAATCTCGCTAACTCTCGGCATCCTGCCTTCCGAAGATAACGAGAAACTGGCTCGGATTTTGGGTGTTCCCCTCTCTCCCGAAGGCTTCTTCCTCGAAGCCCACCTAAAGATGAGGCCGGTGGATTTCATAAATGAGGGTATTTTCCTGGCTGGGATGGCCCACTATCCCAAATTCATAGAAGAATCCATAGCTCAAGCCAAAGCCGCAGCCGCCCGAGCTTTAACCTACCTGACCAAAGAAGAAATCAAGGTAGGCGGAGTCATAGCCCAAGTAGACCAATCCAAATGCGTCGGCTGCTTAACCTGCGTGCGCATATGCCCCTTCCATATCCCGGTCATAGACCCCAAAGCCATAGGTAACGGAGGGATAAAGGGGGCGGCCTTCATAGACCCAGCCAAATGCCAAGGTTGCGGAACCTGCACTGCCGAATGCCCAGCAAGGGCCATACAGCTTCTTCATTACACCGATGAACAAATCATGGCCCCGGAGGAAAATGTGCTGGGTGCATGGCTAACCTAAGGAGGTATGATATGAGTCTGGGTGAGAGCGCCACAAGACTTGATATCAAGACCAAAGTCCTGGGTTCAAGGCGTTACCCCCAAGATTTCAATATGCCTGGCCAACTCTATGCCAAAGTCGTCTGGAGCCAATACCCACACGCCAGGGTCAAAAGGATTGACACCTCCGCTGCTGAAGCCACCCCCGGCGTGGTCAAAGTCATAACTTATAAAGACGTGCCCCTAAACGAATACGGAATCCACACCCCAGACCAAACAGTCTTAGTCCCAGAAGGGGGGAAGGTCCGCTGGCTTGGCGACCGCATAGCCATAGTCGTAGCCGAGACGGAAGAAATAGCCGAAGAGGCACGCAAAAAGGTCAAGGTTGAATACGAGCCTCTCCCCGTCGTAACTGACCCCCGTGAGGCTATGAAGCCAGGCTCCCCCTTAGTCCACGAGGAAAGAGGGACCAATATCCTGCACCACATAAAGATACGCCGCGGGGACGTGGAAAAAGCCTTCGAGGAAGCCGATGTCATCGTTGAAGGTTACTACATAACCCCTCACGTGGAGCACGTCTACTTACAGCCGGAGGCCGGAATCGGCTATATAGACGAGGAAGGGCGCATAACCGTAATTGCGGCTGCCCAGTGGCCCCACGATGACCTGCACCAGATTTCCCACTTCCTCCAGATCCCGATTGAGAAGCTCAGGGAGATTGTGCCAGCAGTGGGAGGAGCTTTCGGGGGAAGGGAGGACATGTACATTCAGCACCTCCTTGCCCTATGTGCCTACGTAGTGAGGCGGCCTGTGAAGATGGTCTTTACCCGTGAAGAAACAATGATGCGCACCGGAAAACGTCACCCCTTCTACATCCGCCACAAGTGGGGAGCCAAGAAAGATGGGAAACTTTTAGCCGGCGAAGTGGAGATGATATCCGATGCTGGTGCTTATGCCTCTACCAGCATACCCGTCCTCAACAATGCGGCCAGCTTTGCCCTTGGCCCTTACGTATGGCCAAACGTCAAAGTAGATGCTTACACCGTCTACACGAACAATGCCGTAACAATGGCGATGCGTGGCTTTGGTTCTCCTCAGCCAGCTTTCGCCTATGAACTCCAAATGGATAAGCTGGCCGAGGCTTTGGGGATGGACCCAGTGGAGCTGAGGATGAAGAACTTGGTAGAAGATGGCTCCCCCACAATCACCGGGGCCTCTTTCCCGCCAGGAGTAGGTATAAAAGAGACCTTGCGCCAAGCGGCCCTGGCCGCTGGGTGGAGAGAGGAAAACGGCCGCTGGATAAAGCCGCAAATCCAGCAGCCCCAAGAACCATACAAACGGCGGGGAATTGGAGTGGCTTGCGCTTACAAAAACGTAGGCTACAGCTTCGGCTTTGACGATAAATGCACTGCAAAGGTAAAACTCTCCTGGGATGAATCGGGACAGATAACGCGAGCCGTCGTGAAAGTTGGGGCATCCGAAGTAGGGGAAGGAGTGCACACAGCTTTGGCTCAAATCGCTGCCC
The DNA here is from genome assembly GCA_964404055.1 of uncultured Anaerolineae bacterium. Lineage (GTDB taxonomy): Bacteria > Chloroflexota > Anaerolineae > SpSt-600 > SpSt-600 > SpSt-600. Next base: position 4,657 of record CAYOIS010000005.1, read on the forward strand.
ACACGCTGGGTATCCCTGTCCAAAAAGTCAGAATTGCCTTGGTTGATACAGCCGAAGTCCCCAACGCGGGAAGCTCCTCCGCTTCCCGCCACGTCTACATATCCGGTAATGCCGTAAAAGCGGCTTGCGAATTGGCCTTGCGCAAGAGGGAAGAAATCCTAAGGGCGGAAACCGGCGAAACCTCAGTAGAGGTGGAATATACCTACCGAGGCCGAATTGAACGGCCAACCACGCCTTACCACCCCGAAACCGGAGAATGCTTCCCTCACATAAGCTACGGATGGGGCACGCAGATAGCTTTAGTAGAGGTGGACACCGAAACAGGGCAAGTGTCGGTCTTAAAAGTATGGGCTGCGCACGATGTCGGCAAAGCTGTCAACCCCGAAATGATAATTGGCCAGATCGGAGGCGGGGTCCACATGGGCATAGGATATGCCCTCATGGAGCACTTCATCCACCAAGGAGGCTACCCCCGCACCCGCCGCTTAAGCGAATACCCAATCCCCACTGTCCTGGACATGCCCCCGGAAATTGTCCCCATCATCGTAGAAGTTCCTGACCCCGCTGGGCCATATGGGGCTAAAGGGATAGGGGAAATGACCACTCTACCAACTGCCCCAGCCATCATCAACGCCATCCACGACGCGGTAGGGATATGGGTTAATGAACTTCCAGCCACGGAGGAAAAAGTCTACAAGCTCCTGAAGGAAGCGAGGCGAGCTCAATAATGGAAAGGGGCTACCGCTACTTTGACTTCATAATGGCTCTCTTCGTAGCAGTGCTAATCATAAGCAACATAGCCTCAAGCAAGATCTTACTCCTTGGCCCATTTACCTTTGACGGAGGCACAATCCTTTTCCCCATCTCCTACATCTTCGGCGATATCCTGACCGAAGTCTACGGATACAAACGGTCCCGTCGGGTCATATGGATGGGCTTCTTCTGCACTGCCCTCATGGCCCTGACTTTGAGCATAGTTAGGGTGCTACCACCAGCCCCAGGATGGGAGAACCAAGAAGCCTACGAAAAAATCCTCGGAATGACCCCTCGCATCGTCCTCGGAAGCCTCATAGCCTACTGGGCTGGGGAGTTCTCAAATTCTTACACCTTGGCCAAAATGAAAATCCTGACTCAAGGCCGATGGCTTTGGACCCGGACCATAGGCTCAACTTTAGTTGGGGAAGGGGTTGATACCATCCTCTTCTGCTTTATAGCCTTCGCTGGTGTCCTGCCTTGGCCCTTACTGGGAAGCGTAATCCTTTCCAATTACGTGTTCAAATGTGGCGTTGAAGCCCTCATGACCCCCGTAACCTACCGGGTTGTGAACTTCCTGAAAAAGGCCGAGAGGGAAGATTACTTTGATTATGACACCGATTTCAACCCGTTCAAGTTAGAGGCATGAACATGGAACACCGCTCCGGCTTTGTCTCCATAATAGGCAAACCGAATGTGGGGAAATCAACCCTCATGAATGCCTACCTGGGCCAGAAAGTGGCCATAGTATCGCCTAAACCGCAGACAACTCGCAACAAAATCCGGGGAATCCTAACCTTGCCCAACGCCCAGATAATCTTCGTTGATACCCCAGGTATCCACAACCCCCTACATAAGCTTGGCGAGTACATGGTTAAAACCGCCATCTCCGCAATAGTGGATGCGGACGTAGTGGTCTTCCTTGTGGATGTATCACAGCTGCCAGATGATGAAGACCGCCTCATAGCCCAGACTCTAAAAGAGCGGTGCAAAAGCCCGATAATCCTGGCCATGAACAAGATGGACCTTCTGACACCGGACAAAGTCAAGCCCCATACCGAGGCTTACCTTGCCCTTGGGGAATTTAGGGACTGGGTTTTAATCTCCGCTACCACTGGCGACAATTTGGACAAGCTCAGGGACATCATCATTTCTTATCTTCCTCCTGGCCCCCGCTATTACCCTGAGGACCAGATAGCCGATGTAGACGAGCGCTTCATCGCTGCCGAACTCATCCGGGAAAAAGCCCTCCATTTCCTGCACCAGGAAGTGCCGCACTCTATAGCGGTGGTAATAGACGAATTCAAAGACCGCTCAGAGGACCTTTCCTACATAAGCGCAACGATTTTTGTGGAGAAAGAATCCCAGAAGGCCATAGTTATTGGCAAAGACGGGGCCATGCTTAAGAAGATAGGGCAGGCCGCCCGCAGAGAATTGGAATTAATCCTTGGGCGCAAGGTATACCTTGAGCTATGGGTGAAAGTGAGAAAACGCTGGCGGAAGGATGAGGAAGAGCTGCGGCGCTTAGGCTACATTGCCCCTAAGGTTTAGAGTTTGCCGAGGGAAGGGCATGGGCCTTGGACTTTTGCTTTTGGGTTACATTCTTGGCTCTATCCCCACGGCGGAGATAGCAGCGCGTTGGCTTAAGGGTGTTGATCTGCGGAGCTTAGGTAGCGGTACTGTCAGTGGCACGGGCGTCTACTACCACGTGGCACGTTGGGCAGTAGTGCCAGTGGGGCTACTGGATATTGCTAAAGGGGCATTGCCCACATGGTTAGGTTTGCGATTGGGCCTTGGGTTGCCTGCCGCCCTGGCCGGAGGATTGGCTGCTGTCCTTGGCCACAACTGGCCAATTTTCTTGAGGTTCAAAGGCGGTCGTGGCATCTCCCCATTCATGGGCCTACTCATCGTTGTTTTCCCTTGGGGCTTCCCTTGGCTTCTCAGCGCCTTAGCCCTGGGGCGTCTTTTGGGAGAAACGGCTGTAGGTGCTTTAGCGGGCTTGGCCCTGCTGCCTTTAATAACCTGGGCAACAAAGCAACCAGCGGCCACAACCGCAGCTTGCCTTGCTATGCTGGCTATAACCGTGCTAAAACGCCTGGAAGCTAACCGGTTGCCTTTACCCCAAGACCCCGCCGAGCGCCGGCGAGTCCTCTTGCGACGCCTGTTCCTGGATCGGGATGTGCCTTCACGTGCCGCCTGGATGCACCGA
>CAYOIS010000005.1:7718-23289 GCA_964404055.1 uncultured Anaerolineae bacterium
GTGCCGCCTGGATGCACCGAGCCTTTCATCCCGATTAAAGCCGGCCTCCACCGACACTTGGCACCACTTGCGCCTAAAAAGTAGGGCAACTGCAAGCAGTTGCCCTACTAAACTGATGCGGCAGAGCAACTTGCTAACTGTTGACGGAAACTGTTTACCGTGGTACACTACGGGTAAGCCATGCTTAAACTTTGAAAAGGGGATGCCATATGGATAAGAAACCGCTCTGGGAAGCTTTGCAGAAGGTGCACGACCCTGAATTGGGAAAGAGCATCGTAGAACTGAAGATGGTGAGAGGGCTTGAGGAGGAAGAGGGGAAGGTGAAAGTAACCCTCGCCCTTACCACCTTGGCTTGCCCCTTGCGGGAAAGATTAGCCAATGATGTAAAGGAAGCTTTGGAACAAGTGGAAGGCGTAAGGGAAGTAGAAGTAATCTTGACGGAAATGAGCCCGGAGGAGAAGAAAGCCCTCTTTGATTCACTAACGCCGGAGGAGGGTGTAGCAAAGCGGTTCAATAGCATTGGGAAAGTAATAGCGGTGATGAGCGGGAAAGGAGGGGTTGGGAAATCCCTCGTAGCGGCGCTCTTGGCTACTCACCTGCGCCGCCAAAACTACCGGGTCGGGATTATGGATGCCGATATCACCGGCCCCAGCATCCCAAAAATCTTAGGGGTAAAGGATAAGCCAACCCCTGCACCCATGGGGATAATACCACCGACCAGCTCCACCGGGATAAAGGTCATGTCCATTGGCCTTTTCCTCCTTAGGGATGAAGATGCAGTAATCTGGCGAGGCCCTCTCATCTCCAGAGCTATCCAGCAGTTCTGGGGCGATGTCTTCTGGGGAGAATTGGATTACATGGTTGTGGACCTTCCACCTGGCACTGCCGATGCTTCCTTAACCGTAATGCAAGCCTTGCCGCTTAACGGAGTCATCTTAGTTACATCCCCTCAGGAACTGGTTCGGGTGATAGTAAAGAAGGCGATGCAGATGGCCAAGCACCTGCAGGTCCCCATAATCGGGGTTGTGGAAAACATGAGTTATGCCATATGCCCCGATACTGGAAGGCGGTGGGAGCTATTCGGGCCAAGCAAAGGTGAAGAGATAGCCAAGGAGCTGAAAGCCCCCCTCTTGGCCAAGATACCAATTGACCCCGAAATAGCCAAGCTATGCGATGAAGGCCGGATAGAGGAATATCGCCTTGAGGAATTTGAATCCGTAGCAGCCAGAATCCAAGAGCTTGTTCCAGAAGTAACCCCGCGCTTTTTTGTATCCATTGGGGATTATTCGGAAGAGGATTAAAGGGAGCTCAAGATAAGGGAGGAAAGGCGTACGTAGCCTTTCTCATCGCTCCTGAACAAGCCCCGCAGGGAAGGGGCCTCTCGGAAGAGTGGGATAATCCGGCGGTAGTTAATTTGCTCGCCCTGGAGGATTCGCCGGTAAAGTTCATAGGCATCCGGAACAGTTAGAAGGGCTTCCCTCAGGAGAGGCACGAGGTTTTGGTCCTCTTGCTTAAATCTTTCTACTGCTTCCTCTAACCCTTTGCCCTCCGCTAAAGCTGCACATAGGCTATGGGCGATGTAAGGATAGCCCCCGCTCCAGCGGTAAAGTCCTTCTGCAACCTCTTTGCCTAAGCCTAAAAGGTTCACAAGCTGCAGGATGTGTGGCTTGTAGAAGAAGCTGAGGGATATTTCCACTAAAGGCGAAATCTCCCCAGGATAAGGATGGAAAGTTCCGGCTACCACTAAAGGGTAGGCGGGGTGGCGGTAAAGCCAGCGCTTGAGCACATCCAAATAGGCCTCAGCCTTTTCCCCAAGGCCGTCAACAGCTATCACGCTCTTGCCTTCAGCTCGGGGGCAATCCTCCAGGAAGGCCTCCAACTCGCTTGGGGCAAGCTCTGGAGTTAGCTTCAGGTAAAAGAAGGAAAAGCCCTGGGCTAAGAGGAGATATCCGAGGCGGAAGAGGAGAGATGTCTTGCCTGTCAGCGGGGGGCCTGATAAGTAAACAGGGGTGCCCTGCAGGGCCAAATGGCGAGCTTTGATGTCGGCAGGGCGCTCTACGTAGGCTGGGGAGTCAGGAGGGACAGGCCTATCGGGGAAGAAAAGCCTCATTTTTTCTTTGGGGCTTGGCATTGGGAAAGGCCCCAGAGGGCTGGCTCCGAATAGGGGTCTATTTCCAAAGCCTTCTCCAGCCATGGGAGCGCTTGCTCGCATAGACCGAGGAAGACATAGGAGAGGCCAAGCTCGTAGTAATACTCTACGGATTTTACCCCAAGCTCTATTGCTTTCTCCAAGTTCGGTATAGCATCCTCATACTTGCGCTGGACGTAATAGACAACCCCGAGGTGGCCGTAGGCGGGGCCGTATTCGGGGTCTATCTCTATGGCCTTCTTTAGCTCCACTTCAGCCCTGTCCAGGTCCTGCAGTTGGTAATACCCCCAGCCCAGGGCATCATAAGGCATTGGCAGATCCGGAGCTACCTCCACGGCTTTGTTGAACTGGGCCAAGGCTTCATCCCATTTTTTGAGGATTATGTAAAGGTTCCCCGCCTTAATGTAAAGGTAATACAGGTGAGGGGTCAGCTCCTGGGCTTTAAGGTAGGCCTCAAGGGCCTGGCGGTACTTACCTTGCTTCTCCAAGATGTAGCCGTAAACCCTCAAGACTTCAGGGTCATCAGGGGCAAGGGAGAGGGCAGCATTTATCTCCTCATTGGCTCTATCCCAGTTGGACTTATCAATGTAGGTTTCGGCCAAATAAGCTCGCAGGATTGGGTTCTGGGGGTTAAAGCTTACCCCTTTGATGCAGGTTTCAAAAGCTTCATCAATCTGCCCAGCCCAGTCCAAGGCTAAACAGAGGTTAGCTATGGCTTCAGGGGAATCGGGCTTGAGGGCAATGGCACGCCTGGCATCTTCCACGGCTTCTTGATTTTTCCCCAGAAAAGTCAGGATTTGGGAGCGGCGCAAGAGGGCTTGGAAGTTATCGGGTTCAAGGCTAAGGGCTTTTGAGTATTGGGAGAGGGCTTCCTTCAAGCGCCCTTCGCTCCAAGCCTTCTCCCCTTCCTGGATGAACTGCTGAGCTGAGGGTGTAGGGGTTGGGGTAGGGCCAAACCTCGGAATCAGGGAAATGGCGGGCTTTTTGTTGAGGAAATAAAAGGCTCCTAAGGCTAAGAGGATCAGGAGAAATATCCACCATTTTGATGTACGGCGCCTCCTGTAACGCCGGATGTACATTCACCTCAGCTCCACAAAACCCGTTTTCTCTAAGAAGCGGAAGTATTCTACCAGGAAATCTCGGGCTTCAAGGCCGCTTTCCAGCTCCACAAGCTTCAGGATTTCGGCCAAGGAGCGGCGGCCATCGGCCCAATACAGAGCCAGGATGGGTAAGATGTAGCGTTTGTTTCCTTGCTCTTTGTTCAGCTTATACCAGCGCTCAGCCTCTTCTTCCGGCAATGAGTAAATTCGCCTCCTTATTTCCCCATCGGCCGGGGGGCCTTTGTGGAGGCGCACCGGGACAAGGCGAAGGGTTTGGTCCAGCTCTGGAAGAGGGGCCTCCGGAATCGCCTCAAGGCCGAGTTGCTTAGCTTTGACCATGGCCAATTCTTCAAGCCTGCGCCTTGCCGCTTGATAGTGGTGGTCAAACCACTTCCGGAGGTTTTCCGTAAGCCAATTCTCTTCAGGCCAGAGGTTGGCAAAATGCTCAATGGCCTTCAACCCCACTTCTTTTCGGAAGTCCAAACGCTCCTTGGCGTTCGCCAAAGCCTTGGCCAGGCCCTCGGAGCTTTCAGCTTCGCTTACCTTAGCGGCACCCTCAGAGGCAACCTCTGAAAGTTCCGCTTCCAACTTAGCTAAGACCTTGTAGCCGATGGTCGTGAGCTCTTCCCTGGAGGCATTTGCTAAGAGGTAGGCACAGGTGGAAGCCGCCGTTCCTACCCTCCAAAGCATCTTTGGGTCGGCCTTATCAGGCTTATCCTGGTCGGTATGGTAGAAGCGGTCCGGCCATTGGATTACCATAGGTGTGGGGATTCCAACGGTCGGGTCAGAGAGGATGTAGTGGTCGCTCCCTCCGGAGAAGGGGGAGATGTTCCAGCGGAAGAGGGGGAATTTCCCAACTCCGGAGAAGGCGGTGGTTTCAGCTCCCAGCTCCTCCATAAGCCAAGCCAAGAGGTAGGGGGTAAAGGTTGGGCAAGAGGCCGGCGGGGATTCTATAAGTAAGTTGCTCCGGCAGAGTTCCTGATTCTGGCCTACCATGTCCAGGTTTAGCCCGGCTTTAATCTTGGGGATTAAATCCTCGTGGGAGGAAAGGTAAGCATAGGTGCCGGTCATTTCAGGGACGAGGAGGAACAAGATTCCCCGCTTGGGCTTAGGTAAGGAGCCTTCACGGATAAGCCGCGAGAGGACAATGGCCGATTCCATGGCCACTGCTGCCCCTGAAGCGTTATCGTTAGCCGAGGGGGGGGGGTGGCAGAGGTGGGAAACCACGACTATCCATTCATCGGTTAAGCCGGGGATGATGGCTTCCACCACCTCAAAGGAGCCGTCGTAGAAGCGAGAGTCTACCTTAACTTTTACCGCAACCTTTTTGCCTTGCTTGAGCAGGCTCCTGAGCTTTTCCCCTTGGCGGGGGGTGAGGACAAAGCCGAAGCTCTTTTTCTCACCGGCTTCCCACCAGAAAGAGGTATATTGTCGGGCATCGGGCAAATCCATCCTCTCTCGCACAGGGGGGACGGACCTCATCCCGTCGTAGAGGATTCCTACCGCTCCGAATTTCTCTACTGCCAGCTTCTGTACTCTGCTTACCTCCCCATCGGTTAGGACTATTTTCCCGCTGAGGTCAAGGCCTTGGTAGTCTTCCAAGTTTTCCCCGTTCTCTAAGAGGACTACTTCGGCTTTTCCTTCAAAAGGAGCACTGCGTTGGATTAGGGATATAGGGTTTTCGGCGAAGTCGGCGAGTTTACATGCTTCTTCCTGCGGTTCTTCCAGGTAACACCAGGCTTCTCTTACCTCCCACTCTTGGAAGGAAGGTTGGGACCAGAAGTAAACTCCTTCTTGAGCGGGGAAAGGTAAAAGGCGGGCCTCTACCCCTGCTTCCTTGAGGGTTTCCAGGCAGAAATTGGCTGCCTTTCGGAAGCCTGGGCTGGCCTGAATCCGGTGGTAAGAGCTTATCCTTTCCAGGAAATTGAGGGCAAGCGGACCTGAGAAGTTTTCCCCTATAAGCTTAAGGAGTCTCAAGTTCTACGCTCCAAGCTTCTTAAGGAGCTCCTCGCGCCTCTGAGCCGCTACCTCTTTCCCTTCTTCAAGGATTTTCTTGCCCTTTTCCTGTAGCTCCTCAACCTTCTCCAGGGCGCGCTCTCTTAGCTCAATGCCCTTCTCCTGGAGGAGAGCTCTAGTTTCCTCTCCTCTCCTTGGGGCGAAAAGGAGAGCTACAACCGCCCCCGTGAGAAGGCCAAGCAGGAAACCAGCAAAGAAATCGCTCACTTTTCGGAACATTTCACCTCCTCCTTTTGGTAAGGATTTTCACCACATGCTTAACGGCCGAAAGGAAACTGGCCAGTTCAATGGCTGGCTTAGCGATTGCCTCCCCTACGATAGCAGTGGTTCCTTCCACCATCTTAGTGGTCCTTTGGGCCGATTCCAATATAGGCTTTATCTCCCGGTCTATAAGGCGGATTAAGCGATAAATCTGGAAAGCAAGGATGAAGAGCAAAACGCCTAAGGCTATGGATTCAAAGGCTAAGATTATTATGGCCACATCCCTGATGGCAGCCAAAAGCATGATTTTCCCCCTTCTGGATTGGGACTACATTATATCACTTTGTGAGCCACTCAGCAAGCCTTAGGATGCCGAAGCTCAGGATTGCCCCTTCCAGGATGTGTAGGTCACCCAAGGTTAGGGGGAAAGAGGGGAGGAAGAAGGAGCCTACGAAGTGGCCAGCGATGAAGCCAATGGTCCCAACAAAGAGGTAGAGGAGAAGTTGGCGGAAGGTTTTTCCCCTTAGGAGGTGGTAAATAGCGCCGCAAAGTAGGCCGAAGATTACAGCCAGAAACCAGACTATGCTCATGGCCGTTTAAGTTTCGGGGGGATAAGGTGGGCGCTGGCGGTAGAAGATTTCAGGGTGGTGCAAGGCTACAAGGGTCAGGTAAAATAGTATCCCGTTCCAAAGGTGGGGGATGGCTGTGCGGTTCTGGTAGAGTTCGCCCCTCTTAAGCATTATCTCGCCAAAGTGGCCGGTTCCGGGGGTAGTTACTTTGTAGGCCAGGAATTCAAGCCCTTTGCGGATAAGCGCTTCATGTTCGGGAGTGCGGTCGGGGGCGAGGGCTAAGGAGAAGAGCTGTTCGGCTAAGTAGGAGAAGCCACGCCTCCTCCCTTCCACCTTCTCGGTTATTTCTCTCACCAGTATCTCCAGGAGGGGCAGGCTGTGGGGGTCGCCAGGCTTTAGGAGCGGGGCAGGCCAGAATGCCCAATGCAGGCCACGCCAGCCCAAGATTTCCCTTGTGACTTTCCCCTCCAGTTTCTTAAGCATGCTTTTCCTCAGGGCGGACGCGGCCTCTTCCCAGCGCTCTGCCTTTTTATCCTCACCGGCCCAACGGCGAGCGGCATCGGCAGCAGCCATGAGAGCGGTAAGGGTAGAGCTTGCTCCATGGAAAGTTGCGGATGGCCTTGAGGCATCGTCCTCAAAGGCAGGACGGAGCCAGCCCGCCCGCAGGTCCACGTAATCCATCACAGCTTCAGCCCCTCTTTCTATGACTTCCCAAGCCTTCCGGCGGTAGCTTTCCTTCCTTTCCTCCGGGACAAAGGCCTCATGTCGCCAGAGGTTCCAGATGGTGAGGCCGGTGGAGTCAATCTCAAATGGGTGAGGCATTGAGCCTGGCGAGCCATCGGTGGAGTAGTTGGCCTTAAAATGGCCCTCGGGGCGGTAAAATGGCCAGCGGAGGTTCACCAGCCACATCCAGCCGAAAGCCACTTTCCCCCGCATTTGGACCTTCATGAGGAAATCGGAGTGGTTGTCCACCCTTTCGGGGAAGCCAGCAACATCCAGCCCCAGGTCAAAGAAGGCACTATCACGTGGGAAATCAAAGTGGTAAGGTGGCTGGCGCGATAGTGAAGCGACCACTGCCCCAGAGCTTTCATCTTGCCCCATGATGAGGGAAAGGACGGAGCGCTTCGCCACCCTGAGTATGGTCTGGTCCTTCTCAGCCGGCGGGAGGAAGATTCTTCGCCCGACTTTTTCCCAAGCTTGCTCAGCTTTGCGGGCCAATGCTTCGCTCCCCATCTCGCGGGCTCGACGGATGAGGCTAACGGTTTCAGTGGCCGTTGAGCCGAGGGCAATGAAAATTGTAACTGTGCCTCGTAGTTCAGGTAAGTCAAGGGATAGGGCCGAATCCACGGGCCCGCAGAAGGCTTGGTTTCCTTGGAGGAGGCCATCTTCGGCATCAAGCCTGCCTCCAAGGGGGGCTTTTTGGGGGACTTTCCTTCCAGCTCTATCGGCTCCTACTTGGAAAGATGAAGGCATGGAATCAAAGCCCCAGGCCAGGAAGACCCCTCCTTCAGGGTAGAAGCTGTCCAGCTTTTCCGGAGTCCAGCCTCCCTCGGGAATTGGTCCCCACCTGCGGCGGCGGGGACAGAAGTGGATGATTAGGCCATCGGCTGGGCAGTAGACTGCAGCGAAACCGGCTTCTTTGGGGTCGGGGGAGATGAAAAGGCCTTTGATGGGCTTCAAGGAGGGGGCGAAAGTGGAGTGATAGAAGAAGCGGCTTGCCCCTTCCACCCTGTGCACTCTAATTAAGAGGTCCCACTCAGGGTCAATCCAATCGGTTACTTCCAGGCTGGCGGGGCCTGAAAGGCTCGTGATGAGGATAGCGGAATCCTCACTGGCGTAGCGGCGTTGGGAAGTCCAAACTGGGTCGTTAAGCCAGACCGGTTTATCGGCTTTGGGGGTTAAGAGGCCAGCCCTGGAGCCGAGTTCGGGGTAAGGTTCCAAGGGTCTTCCGTAGAGCTTCCATTCTTCGGAAGGAGCTTCTTCCCCCCAGCGCACATCATAAGGCTTAGCGGCCTGCTCGTTGAGCAGGCTTATAAGGTCCACAAGGCCAAAAACCTTGTAAGCGGTGAAGTAGCGGAGGTGGTCGTAGAAGGAGAGGGAGGGCCAACGGAGATGGGTCACCTCAGCCCAAGGGGATATGCTTACCGAAAGGCGGCCATTGGAAAGGGCAGCGATGGCATTCGTTCCCCCAGAAATGGTCTCCGAAAGGAGGTTGGCTTGGAGGAGGGGGTCTTCAGGGACAGGGGGGATAGGCTTGAGCTTAATTTTCCTTTGCATAGAGTTTTTCCTCCAAATTCTTCACAATCTCCTCTGCTTCTTGCACCAGGTTTTGGTCCAGCTCAAAGACTGGCCTCCCGAGTTTATCGGCTTCCAGAGCGAGGGGGCTGTAGGACAAGAAGCCGAGGAAGGTGAAGCCTGGTAGATTAGCTATGAGGAAGTCTTTGTCCTCTTGGCTTCGGACTTTGTTCCCAACCACGAAGATTCTCCTTACGCCTATATCGCCGGCGAGCTTTTGGACGGCGTAGGCGGTTTGAAGGCTGCGCAGGCCCGGTTCTACCACGATGATGAAAGCATCAACGGCTTTGGCTGTAGCCCGACCCAGGTGCTCTACTCCTGCTTCCATATCCATTATGAGGACTTCCTGGCGCTGGAGAAGGAGATGTGCCACCAGGTTCTTGAGGAGGACGCTTTCCGGGCATACGCACCCGGACCCACCTGTTTCAATGGTTCCCATCACCAGGAGTTTGATCCCCCTGTACTCCACGGAGAATTTGTCGGGTATGTCATCAACTTTAGGGTTCATTTTGAAGATGAGGCCGTAGGAGCCGGGTTTAGCACCAGTCCGCTCCTCAATGAGCTCTTCCATCTTGGCTATTGGGGTCAGTTTGGCGACAAGCTCCTTCGGGAAGCCGAGGGCGACCGCCAGGTTTCCGTCTGGGTCGGCATCTACAGCGATGACTTTGAGGCCCTTTTGGGTGTAGACGTAAGCCAAAAGGGCGGCAAGAGTGCTTTTCCCGACCCCACCTTTACCGCTTATGGCGATCTTGGGCATTTAACCTCCTTAAAGCTCAGTAATTTTTGAGGACGAGTGGTATGTATACAAAATTAAGGCCACCTTCGTAAAGGATTCGGAAAGAGCTCAAGCAAGGTAGGCAACAGTCCTGGAAGCAACCCTCGCAGCATTCCATTTCAACCTTGTACTGGATGTAACGGGATTCAGGGTAGAGCTCGGTTGGCCCAGAAAGGGTTGGGCTTACTATTTCCGCTGGCCCTTCATAATAGCACTTTCCGCCAACGCACTTGGAACCAGTCCAGCTGGTCCAGGAAGCATCGGGCCATGGGGTGTTGCCTGTTCTGGTCTGGAGAGTCACTGTCGTGCCCACAGGGGTAACGCCCCAATATTCAAGGAAGTACCATTTAGCCTTGGCACCAACATCTATGATAGGCGAGATGTAAATGCCCTTGTTATTGGTTCCGGGCCTGGCGAAGTAAATGTCCCTTGTGGTTTCTCGGCCATCGTAGGGGTCATCGCGGCGGTTGTCGTCCCAGACCACGTAAGGGGCTTCTATCCTGCAGCCGCATGAGCCACCGGTTAATCCAGAGGTCGCTATAGATGGCCGAGCCTGGAGGGCGGAGGCCGGAGCCATCCCCAAGTAATCCTGGTTGAGGTAGCCGTGCTTTTTAACGTTGTCATTAACGGTGTATTCGTCCTCAAAATAGAAGTCAGCGCAGATGCAGGCCTGCTTTTGTTCATCACAGACGGAGTAAGGAACGCAAATTTTGTTCGCGCACTCATTGCATGGCGAAGGATGACAAGGAGGCGAGGGGGTGGAAACGGGTACATTTTCCGGGGCTTGCATGATAGGGTTGCAGGTATTGACCAGGAAGATATCGTAGTTAATCCCAGGCTCGTAATTGCGGTTATCAGCCCAGGCGATGTGAACCCCTGGGGGGAGTAGTGGGGCGAGTCCTCTCGGAGCCATGGCCGGGTTCTTTTGGGCAAAAGGTTCCTCAGTGGGCAGGGGTTTATCCGGCGCTAAACAGCCAGGAGTGGGGCATATCTCTTTGCCTTTGACTTTTACATCACCATAGATGCGGTTAAGAGTGCAGCCGCAGCAATCAGCACAATCGTAGACAGGAAATTCCAGAATTGTAGGGAGCAGATCACATGTGATAGTTGGGGGCTCTACATGCCACCAGACCCTTTCAAATGTGGAATCAAAAGTCCAAGCGTAGAAGATATCGCCATTGGGATCCTCGCGCTCATCAGTCCAGGCAAAGTGGACGGAATAACCCCGGTAAAGGGCTGTAAAGGTTACCGTTTGGGTAACAGGAGATGGGCAGCAGGTGTCTTCAGGCGAAACCTCTCGGGAGTAAGTCATCCTGAGGTAAACCGGGGAAACGGCTACTGTTGGTTCCCTTTGCCTGGCCCCTGGGTCATCCTTGTTCACCTTTTGGTCAATGTGGAAGGTAGCAGGAGCACAATCTGGGTCTGAGCACTCCTGGCCCCAAGTGAAGAAGATGTCGCCGGAATCGTAGCGGTCATCTTCCCATACCACGTAGATTTTATCAATCGGAGGGGGGACGTAAGCTATGGCCGGGGCCGATTGGGATTGCTGTCTGGCATAAGGGTAATCTGTGACGAAGACATTTCTAGACCAAGTTTGTCCGCCGTCTGCGGACATGGCGAAGTAAATGTCGTTGTTTCCGTTGCGTTGGTCCTGCCAGACGACATAGATGTGGCCGTTGGTAGGGTTAACGGTTATGGAAGGGTTGACTTGCCGTGCATTCCCGCTATCGTCATTTATGGGGCCAACTTCGGTCCAGTGTAGTCCTCCATCGGTTGAGTAGGCAAAGTAAATGTCGTAGCCGCGGGAGCTATTCCGGGAATCCTCCCACACAACGTAAAGGCGACCATTGTGGTAGGCTAAAGCGGGGGATTCCTGGTTACCATAAGCTCCGCATACGGTGATGTCGCTGCTCCAAGTGAGGCCACCATCGGTGGAGTAGGAGAAGAAGATGTCCTTATTGAAGACTGGGCCATTGCGTCCGTCGGTCCAAACTGCGTAGAGGGTATTGTTAGGGCCTGTGATTATTTTGGCTTCGGTTTTAATTGAGTTAACCGGGTCGCTAACCATCCGGTCGGTCCTGGTGTAGATATCGGGCTCGTACCAAGGCTCCTCGTAGACAGCGTTGAGGCGGACAAGGCCAGTGATGGGGGAAAGGTCAAGGTTGGAAAAGCCTTTCTGGAAGTCCTGGGCAGTGATGTGCTGGACGCTTTTGGAGGTTACTACCCTTACCGGCTTTGGGGTCTCAGGAGCAGGGAAGATGTTGTTTCCCTCGTTGCCTTCCCTAACATTGCCATCGGTATCAATTTGAGCCCAGATGTTGAATGTAGTGGTTCGGGTAAAGGTGTACTGGGCTGTCAAGGTGTAAGCCTGGCCTGGGTTTTTAACCCAAACGGCTTGGACAGGCCACTGGATATCGCCGTGCTGGCCTACAGCAGGCGGTTGAGGTGGGTTTATGTAAAGATCAGCGAAGAAGTTGTTAGTTATGGGTAAGCTTCCAGGGCCTTGGTTCTTGATGCGCATCATTATCTGGACTGGCCTATTGACCAGTGGGGGATCGGGGGAGAAAGTTATTTCTTCTATCACCAGGTCTGGTAGGGCCTGGGCGGTTACTCCTTCCCCTTCTTGCACAGTGACTATAGGTGTTGGAGTAGGCCGAGGTGGGGAGCTTTCCGTGGGTAAGTTTAGGGTGAGGGCCAGCAAGGTTAGGGCGAGGAAGGTAAAACCCACGCCAACGAAAATAAGCAGCTTACGCATTTTACCCTCCTTAACCTTGGATTATCCTTCCCCTAAGCCATCGGAGGGTTACCACTAATAAGGCAAGCATTGCTCCACTGCTAAGGAGCATAAAGCCAGTCCGGCCTGTGGTAGCGAGGGAAGCTGGAGCAGGGGTTGGGGTTGGTGTGGGGGTAGAAAGAGGCCTTAGTGTAGGGGTAGAAGTTGGCATGCCAGGAAGTGGGGTCGGAGAAGGTGTTCCCGGAAGCAAGATTGGGGTTGGGGTGAAAGTTGGGGTGGGTACAGGGGTAGTGCCAGGGGGAAGCGGGGTAGGAGTAGGTGGTAGCGGTGTTGGGGTTGCTGGAGGTGGGGTTGGAGCAGGGGTCGTGGGCCAAGGTATTGGGGTTACAGGGCGAAGAGTTGGGGTAGGAGTGGGAGTAAGGGTTGGAAGAGGGGTTGGGGTTATGGTAGGCGTTGGGGTTATTGTAGGGGTTGAGGTTGGTGTAGGAGCCAGGACGGTAAAGGTTTCGGTGTCAAAGTAAGTTGTAGAGTTTACGGTGACTTCGGCCCGGATGGTGTGAATACCTGGGGTAGCGGTTATAGGCACGGTGAACGAAGCGTTGAACCGCCCGGAGCTATCAGTCACGGTAGTGGTGATTACGGTCGTGTCCCACTTTATGGTTACGGTGCTTCCTGCAGGTATGGTATAAGTTTCCCCGCTTACTGTAACGAATGTTCCAGGTACCCCTTCAGAAGGCCGAACGGAAGTGATGACTATAGCTGGTTGAGGGGTTGGAGTAGGCCTTGGGGTCGGTTCAGGGGTTGGGGTTCCCTGAGCGAGGGAGGATTTCACAAAGAAGAAAGCGCCTGCTAAGGCTAAAAGGCCTACCGCAAGGGGAATGAGCCAAAACCATTTGTTTCTTTTCATTTTCATCCCCTGTTAGAATCTTCTGCGCCAGTCGGCCTGGACTTCGTGGACGCCGTTCAGGCATCCTCCACCCACGTATACTCCCCATGGGGCGGAGGCCGGCTGGCCGTTTTCTATAACCTGAAGCCACCACCTCCCATCGGAGAGGGCAGAATAAGGGATGTAAAGGGAATAAATCCCGTCAGCATCGGTAGGGCCAGCCATGACGGAATGGCCCGCTTCGTCCCAAATTTTAACGTAAATTCCGGCCAAGGGCAAGCCATGAGCACCCCATATTGTCCCATGAACCCCACGCCAAGCGCAATTTGTCCGCACTCCCCAATTTATGGGTTCATAAGGTGGAGGGGGCGTTGGGGTTGGGGTAGGGGTTGGAGGACGAGGACGCGGGGTAGGGGTCGGAGTGAAAGTTGGGGTTGGAGTTGGAGTAAAGGTTGGAGTAGGGGTTGGGGTTGAAGTAGGGGTAGGAGTTGGGGAAGGGGTGAAGGTAGGGGTTGGGGTCCAGGTTGGGGGAAAGGTTATTACAGCTACTGGCCCCTCGGGAGTAGGCTTGGTCGTTGGCCGGGAAGAGGGGGGAGGAAATGGGTTGATTGGAACGTATGGGTCAATGAAGATGATGAGGTAGATTCCTCCAACCAAAAGGCTCAGCATGATGAAAAGCAGGGCAAGACCTCTTAACAAAGCATCGCTTACTCTCACCCTTCTAAGCATTGCTTTCCTCCTTATTCTGCCTCGTAAGCAAAGGTCCGGGAGCTGTCAAGGAAAATGAGCTTTGGTGTATGGCTTTCTTTTACCTCAGCTACGATTTTATCCATAGGCGCATCTGGGTATAAGCCGCTCAGGGCATAATAGGCTTTAAGAGCCGCTATTTCGTACCAAGCCCTTTCAGCTTCGTAGGATTCGGGGAGGGATACAGCCTGCTCGGCGTAGATGGTGAAAAGTTCGCTATAGGAGTTGGCCAGCTCTTTCTTTATGATGGGCGCATCTATTTCCCACTCCGGCACAAGGCTAAGTCCGAACCCTCCCATAGCTATCCGGTATTTCAATGTGAGCCAGGATATCTTCTCCAAAAGCCAGCCCACTTTGCGTGGTAGAGATTCCTCGGAGGAAATTTTTTCCTGGTAAAGGGCAAGCCTGGCCGAATCCTCGCTTTTGAGGGCTTCCCTCAAGGCTTGAAGGGCCTTTTTCGTCGGGGATGAAGCCAAGGTTTGGGCGAGCCGCTCTCTTTCTTTTGAATTGTAAGGACTTTCGGGCAAGGTGGCAAAATCCTTTGAAAGCGGCGCCGGCTGTGCCGAACCGGAGTTGAATTCACCAGGGTTTATATCCTTACCAAGCTTCTGGGCTAAAGCAATCCGCTGGGCTTTCTTCAGGTATAGGCTGGAACGGACCAAGGCCTCGGCTTGGCGTAGGACGAAGATGGCCCGCTCTTTTTCCCCCATCTTTTCCAAATCTTTCCCTATCGCTATAAGGGCCTCGGCTCGCTCCAAATCGGAAAGGTAAGGGTTGAGGATGGCTATGTTGTAAGCTTGGCCGTAGGAGATGAGGGCTTTTCGGCGCAGGCCTCTTTCGGCAAAAGCCTGGGCGAGGGAAATCCACCCGCCAAGCCTTTCCTGGTCTTCCAAAGACGTGGAGAAAGCCAGGGTCACGTAGGCCGTTTCCAGCTCCCCTTCCTCCAGGGCTTTCCTGAAAACTTGGAGGTCCTCATAGCCAGCCAAGGAGAGGAGGGCGATGGATGGTTCTACTTCTTTCGGTGAGAAAGCCAGCAAGGGGTTAACTTGAGGATAGAGGATAAATGGCCTGTTGGTGAGCCAGAGCCTGATTCCCAGGAAGAGCACTCCTACTAAGAGCAGGGAACCCAGGAAGAGGAGGAACAATCCCCAAACTTTCTTCATTTCAAGAGCCTTTGAACGCGAGCGGAAGCCTTTTCTCTCTCCAGCCATTCTTTAAATTTCTGCTCCCGAAACATTCTCTTGGCCTCTTCGGAGAGGGGGTGGTTAGGGTCTTTTTCCAGGACTTGGATTATGTGGTAGCCGTAGTAGCTTTTTACCACTCCGCTTATTTGGCCTGGGGCGAGGGAGAAAGCGGCTTCTTCCAGTTCCGGAGGAAGGCCGGAAAGACCCTTGGGGAAGAAGCCGAGGTCCCCTCCCAGTTCTCTGGTGAATTCATCCTTGGAGAACTGCCGGGCCAGGGAAGCGAAATCTTCTCCCCTGCGGAGCCTCTCCAGGATTTGCATTGCTTCCTCCTCGCTGCTGAGCAGGATGTGGCGGGCGTGGACCTGTTCCATGGTTTCAGGAGGGGCAGGGGTAACGGTTTCAAAGAGTTTGAGGCTGAGGAGCTGTAATCTGGTCATTTCCCGGAATTCTTCCATAGTAAGTTCGCTTTGCTCAAGCCAGCGGTTGAAGTTTTCCTCCCCTCCTTCTTGGATGACTTTACGGATGTTTTCTTCCAGCTCCTCGGGTGAAACTTTTATCCCCAGCCTTGCGGCTGCTTGTTCCATGATAGCCTGGTCTATTAGCCCTTCCAGGATTTGACGGCGCATCTGCTCCAGCGTTTGGGGGTCGGGCTTCTCGCCCGAGGCTTCCATGGCTTTCTGGAGGTGCCTAAGTTGCTTTTCCAGCGCCTCTTGGAAGATGGGCTGGTCGTTGACTATAGCCACTACGTTTGGGGGTATAGGGGTACGGGTTGGAGTTGGGGCAATTGCTGGTGAGCAAGAAGCCAGCAGGAAGATTGAAGCTAAAATAAAAAACGTAAGCCTTTGCATCGTTTAGCTCCGCGCATGGTTTCAGTTTTTATTATAGCCTCAAGGTGAAGGGATTGCAAGGTTTGTT
>CAYOIS010000006.1:0-22680 GCA_964404055.1 uncultured Anaerolineae bacterium
TACCTGGTAACGATCTCTTGGCGCAAGTGCTATCTTCCTTTGCGCTCTCCGTGTCCTCTGCGGTATAATTTTTAAAATCCTCGGAGGGAGGTAGTCTATGGAGCTAAGCAAAATCATCAAGTATGCCCGCGGCGAAGAAGAAGTAGACTTGCTCCTCAAAAATGTCCGCTTGGTGAATGTCCTCTCGGGGGAGATTTACCTCACTAACGTGGCTGTGGCCAGGACCAAAATCGTCGGCTTTGGGGAGTACAGGGCTAAGGAGGTTTTGGACTTGGACGGATATTACCTCTGCCCAGGCTTCATAGATGGCCACGTCCACATTGAAAGTTCAATGCTCACAATCCCCGAATTTGCCAAGGTTGTAGTCCCCCACGGAACCACCGCCGTGGTTATAGACCCGCATGAAATCGCCAATGTTTTGGGCCTTGATGGGATAAGGTACATGTTAGAGTCCAGCAAATACAACCCCTTAAGCGTTTATGTAATGCTTCCATCCTGCGTCCCGGCTACAGATATGGAGACTTCAGGCTCGCAGCTTGCCTCTTACGACCTCGCCTCACTTTTCAGCAACCCTTGGGTTCTTGGCCTGGCCGAAATGATGAATTATCCAGGTGTTATCTTCGGGGAAAGCGAGGTTCTGGCTAAAATCGCCTCCGCACGAGGCCATCCAATTGACGGCCACGCTCCAGGGCTAACGGGGAAGGACCTGGCTGCTTACATCGCTGCAGGAATAGGCTCGGACCACGAGTGCACCACCATTGAAGAGGCCAGGGAAAAGCTGAGGCTGGGGATGTATATTATGATAAGGGAAGGGTCCACGGCCAAAAACTTGCGTGACCTCCTACCTTTAGTTACCCCAACCAACGCCCGCCGGATGATGTTCGTTACCGATGACCGCCATCCCGGTGATTTGATAAAAGAAGGCCACATTGACCACATCATAAGGTTGGCTATAGACCAAGGGATAGACCCCGTCCTTGCCATCCAGATGGCGACTTTGAACCCCGCGGAGTACTTCGGCCTCAAGGATTTGGGAGCAATAGCTATAGGCCGTCAGGCTGATATGGTCCTTTTTGATAACTTCAAAGACTTCAACATCCTCAAGGTCTGGCGAGCAGGAACACTCGTAGCCGAAAACGGCAAGATAATCCCGTGGGAAAGGCCTCAGCGCTCAATTCCTCTCCGCAGCTCCATGAACATAAAATGGGATGGCGTTGATTTCCGAATCCCAGCTCAATCTTCAAAAGTTAAGGTGATAGAAATCATCCCGGGCCAAATCGTAACTCGCAAGTTGGTAACCGAGGCCAAAATAGTTGATGGCTACGCTGTGTCCGATGTTGAGAGGGATATCCTTAAGATAGCGGTCATTGAGCGCCACACTGCTTCAGGGAACATGGGCAAAGGGTTCGTGAAAGGGTTTGGTCTGAAAAGAGGGGCCCTTGCTTCCTCCGTAGCCCACGACTCCCACAACATCGTGGTTGTAGGGGTAAGTGATGATGATATGATGAAGGCAGTCAAAGAAATAGAGGCAATGAAAGGAGGTCTTGTAGCCGTAGCCGATGGCCAGGTTTTAGCCAGGCTTCCCTTGCCCGTGGCTGGCCTCATGAGCGAAAAATCAGCTTATGAAGTGCAAGCAGAGCTAGAGGAGTTGCTCAAGGCAAGCAAAGCGCTGGGTTGTACTTTGGAAGAGCCATTCATGGCTCTGAGCTTCCTCGCTCTCCCAGTTATACCCGAATTGAAGCTTACCGATAAAGGCCTCGTGGATGTGACTGAATTCCGGTTCGTGGACCTTTTTGAATGAGGGAAGATATGCGCAAGGTTATCTTAGCCTCTTCTTCCCCCCGCCGGCGCGAACTCCTGGCAACCCTTGCGCTACCGTACGAAATTTCCACCGCGCCGGTGGAAGAAATCCCATTGGAAGGTGAGAGCCCGAAGGATCTGGTCCAACGGCTGGCCTTAGCCAAAGCTAAGGCTGTCCGAACAACAAATTCGCAAGATGTAGTCTTAGCCGCCGATACAATCGTGGTCTTCAGGGACAAAATCTTAGGCAAGCCCAGGGACGAATCCGAAGCCAAAGAGATGCTCCTGGCCTTGAGAGGCAATTGGCACCTGGTCTTTACAGGGGTAGCGGTGCTGGCTCCACCATCACTTGAGCTTTTAGCCGTAGAATGCACATACGTGCTCATGAGGGCTTATTCCCTTGAAGAGGTTGAAGCTTATGTAAACTCAGGGAAAGCCATGGATAAAGCCGGAGCTTACGGAGTGCAAGATGAGGGTTTTTGCCCGGTAGCGGAGATAAAAGGCTGTTATACCAACGTGATGGGCCTCCCGCTCTGCTTAACGGTAGAGCTTTTAGGGAAAGTTGGCTTTGACTTTGAAGCCTCCCCTGTTCAGATTTGTGAGAGAGCAACGCCACTGGAGTTCAGGGGTTCCCACGCCTTGCGGCCTCCTCCAGGATGCTAAGGACTTTCCGAGCGGCCGATTCCCAAGAGAAAACCTTGGCCCTTTCTACCCCTTTCTCCCGCAAGCTTTGAGCAAAATCTGGCTCCTTTAAAACCCTTTCCATCTCCTCAGCCCAATCCTCAGGGGAATTGGGGTCAAGCAAGAGAGCAGCTTCCCCCAGCACTTCAGGCAAAGAAGAGGAGCAAGAGGCCAAAACCGGACATCCGCAGGCCATCGCCTCAAGTGGGGGGAAACCGAAGCCTTCGTAGAGGGAGGGGAAAAGGAAAGCCTTAGCCATAGAGTAAATGGGCGGCTTGTCCTCATCAGCTATCCAGCCAGTAAACTTTACGCAGTCTTCAAGCCCCCTTTCCTGAACAATCTTTAGGGGATTGAGAAGAGCGGGGCTTTCGTGGGTCGGGACTTTGCCGGCTATAACCAGGATAGGTGTTTGGTTCCCGAGCCTATTGCGCAAAATCTGGTATGCATTCAAAAGAAGGCCAAGGTTCTTCCTCCGGTCAAATCCCCCAAGGTAGAGGAAAAAACTTCCGCTCAGCCCATATTTCTCCCGAACAGCTTTCAGCCTTGCCTTGTCCCTCACCGGCTTGAACTCCTCTCCTATCCCCGGATAAACCACTCGCACTTTCTCCGGGCTTACTTTGAAGAAGCCGATGACGTCCTTTCGCGTGTGGGCTGAATCAGCCAAGATTAGGCAAGCTTTATGGATAGCGGCCTTTACCAGGAAATTGTAGAGCTTCACCAGTGAGGAATACGCATATTCAGGGAAGAGGAAGGGGATAAGGTCGTGCACGGTTACAACCAAAGGCTTTGGGGAAGCGAGTGGAGGACCCATGTAAGGGACGAAAGCTACGTCCACATGTTCTCGGAGGCAGAAGAGCGGGAAGAGAACATTTTCAAACCAAACCTTGTAAAAGTTGAGCAAAGCCTTACTTATGGGAAGCCGCTGGCCTTCCGGAGCAAAGACTTTAACTTCAGCTTTAGTAGCTAAAGCATCCAAGATTTTCCGAGAATACTGGCCGGTTCCCGTCTCCAGCCTTTCTAAAAACCAGCCGTTAAACCCTACTTTAAGCATGCTTAACAGCTCAAAAAGCCATCACGAGCGATTGAAATGTCATTGCGAGCCACTGAAGGTGGCGAAGCAATCTCGGAAAGAAGTTGCTTCGCACCCTCGCAAGCCTACTTGAGCTTTGGCCTGCAATCGGCCTCCGCTGGCTTTATGCCTGCAGAACGAAAGAGGACGCTCCAGCGCCCCCCACACCCTCACCAGGATATTTACAGCCTGGCCCATTTAGGAAAACCAACCCATTTTAATCGGAAGGAAAGCCTTTGGCAAAAAGACCTGTTCGGTTTATAATTTTCATGATTACGCTGGCAGGTGGGCTATGGATAAAGCCAAGGAGCAAATTCTACTGGAGAGACTTTCTCAGCTTGGGAACGTAGCGGTAGCTCTTTCAGGAGGTGTGGATAGCAGTTACCTACTTTGGGCAGCTTTAAAAGCCCTGGGACCGGAAAAAGTCCTGGCGGTCACTGCCGTTTCCCCTATAATCCCTTCCCGCGAGAGGGAGGCTGCTTCCCAAATAGCCAAAATGCTCGGAGCCCGCCATCTCTTCCTGCCTACGGAACAAATGGATGACCCGGAGTTTTTGGCCAATACTCCAGAGCGTTGCTACCTCTGCAAGAAGGCTGTCTTTTCCAAACTGGTGGAATTTACCCGCCGGGAAGGTTTTAAGAACGTAGCAGAAGGTTCCAATGTTGATGACGAGCTTGATTTCCGTCCGGGAGCCAGGGCTATTAAGGAGCTTGGGATTTTAAGCCCTCTTAAGGAAGCCGGCCTTTCCAAGGAAGAGATACGCCATCTCTCACGCCTGGCAGGGCTTCCAACTTGGGATAAGCCTCCCCAAAGCTGCCTGGCAACCCGCATTCCCCAAGGCAAACCAATAACCGTTGAGGACTTAGCCATGGTGGAAAAGGCCGAGGATTTCCTCATCTCCTTGGGGCTGAGGACAGTTAGGGTCCGCCACCACTACCCCATAGCCCGCATAGAGGTGGGTAAGGAGGAAATGGGCAAAGTGGTGGAGAAGGCGGAGGATATAGTTTCGGCGCTTAAGGCAGTCGGATATGGCTACGTTGTTCTGGACCTACAAGGTTATAGGCCGGGAGGATTTTAGTGGACCGGGAAAGGCTCAGGCGACTGTTGGAAGAGGTTCAAGGAGGGAAAGTGAGTGTGGAAGAAGCGCTTGATGCCCTGCAAGGCTTCCCCTTTGAAGGGTTGGAGTTCGCCCATTTGGATACCCACCGGACCCTTAGGAAAGGGTTTCCTGAAGTAGTCTTCTGCCCCGGTAAGACCCCAGGGCAAGTGGTGGAGATTATGGGGCGCCTCTATGAGAGGAGCGGGCGAGCCATGGCTACCAAAGCCTCCCCAGAAGTGGCTGAAGCTGTGCTTGCCGCCTTCCCTCAAGCCAAGCACTTCCCCGAAGCCAAGATACTGTTCTTGGGAGAACCTTGCCCGAAGGCAGGCCGGGGCACAATCTTAGTGATAACCGCAGGAACGGCTGATATCCCTGTGGCCGAAGAGGCCGCAGTTACAGCTGAAATTTTAGGCAGTTCCGTTGAACGCCTCTATGATGTTGGGGTAGCGGGCTTACACCGTCTTCTGGCATACAAGGATAGGCTATTTTCAGCCAACGTCATAATAGTAGTAGCAGGGATGGAAGGGGCGCTTCCAAGCGTAGTAGGAGGCCTCGTCGCTCGGCCAGTCATAGCTGTCCCCACAAGCGTGGGGTATGGAGCACACTGGGGAGGGCTTGCTTCGCTCCTCACTATGCTTAACACTTGTGCTCCTGGAGTGGCTGTGGTTAACATAGATAACGGCTTTGGGGCCGGATATCTGGCCCATCTCATCAACCTTTGAGGGGTTGCCGTGAAGATAGCCTATTTTGAAGCCTTCGCCGGGGCCAGCGGGAACATGATTTTGGGGGCAATATTGGATGCAGGCCTGGAATTGGAAAGGCTCCAAGAAGGCCTCAAAACCCTCCCAATCACAGGATACACGATTTCGTCCACTAAGGTCAAAAAGCGGGGAATAGCCGGGACTTTCGTAGATGTAAAAGTAGAAGGGCTCCAGGAAGAAAGAAAGCTTCCGGACATTGAAAGGATAATCCTGGAGAGTGCACTCCCGGAAAGGGTAAAAACCTTGAGCTTGAAAGTCTTCCGCCGCCTGGCTGAAGCCGAAGCCAAAGTCCACAACATGCCAGTGGAAGAGGTACACTTCCACGAGGTTGGGGCGGTGGATGCTATCGTGGATGTGGTGGGGAGCATTTTAGGACTTGAGCTTTTGGGAGTGGAAGAGGTTTACGTTTCACCCTTGCATTTGGGTTACGGGATGGTAAAAAGTGCTCACGGCCTCTTGCCTGTCCCAGCGCCAGCTACGATTGAACTAATCAAGGGCGTACCAGTTTACGGCTGGGATGTAGAAGCTGAGCTCTTGACCCCAACAGGAGCGGCGATTCTTACCACTTTGGCTTGCTCCTTCGGCAGCCCCCCACCCTTCAAACTGGAAAAAGTCGGATATGGTGCAGGGTTCTGGGACTTGCCTTTCCCAAACCTCCTGCGCCTATGCATCGGTGAAAAGGAAGCGCCAGGTTACGAAGAAGATTACGTCACTGTCCTGGAAGCCAACATTGATGATATGAACCCCCAGTGGTTTGACCATCTGATTGAAAGGCTTTTGGAGGCCGGTGCCCTTGACGCTTACCTTTCACCAATCCAGATGAAAAAAGGCAGGCCGGGGGTAAAGCTCGGGGTTATAGTTCAGGAGGAGAAGCTTGAGCCTGTTTTGGATGCAATCTTCCGCGAAAGCACCACCATTGGAGTAAGGGCTTACCGAGTAAAGCGTTGGAAGCTGGAAAGGGAAGAAATTCCGGTGCTAACCCCTTTCGGAGAAGTAAGGGTTAAAGTAGCCCACAGGGGTGGCCAAATCCTTAACATAGCCCCTGAATACGAAGATTGCCGGAAATTAGCCAAGGAAAGAGGGGTAGCCTTAAAAGAAATCTACCAGGCAGCCTTGGAAGAAGCTTGGAAGCGTGTGAGGGATGGTCCGGATGGAGCAATTTGAAATTTTCCGCTACCATCAAGGGCGATTTGAGCGATTCCAAAAGCCATTGCCCGAAGAGGCTATAGTGACCTTGAGAGTAAATGGCCAAGATTGGGTTAGCCTCTACTGCACCCCGCGGGATTTGAGGGAACTGGCCTTGGGGTTCCTCTATTCAGAGGGGCTAATAAAGGGTTTGGAAGACGTAGTGATGGTTAGGGAATGCCAGGATTTAAGGGTTATAGAGGCTGTCCTCTATCAAGATGTGCCCTTACCAACCCGCAAAATCATAACCTCGGGGTGCGGGCAAGGGGTGACCTACACGGCCGAATTGGGTAATTTCCACCTTGAAGGAGGCGTTTGCCTTACGCCGGAAAAAATCTTTGCCCTCATGAGCGAGCTTTACCGCCTTTCCTCCTCTTACCGAGAATCTGGCGGAATTCATTCCTCGGGCATAAGCGATGGAGAAAAAGTTCTGTGGGTGACGGAAGACATAGGACGGCACAATACTCTGGACAAAATCAAAGGGCATTGCCTCCTTGAGGGGATTGAGACTGAAGGGAAAGCGATTCTAACCACTGGCCGAATTTCCACCGAAATGCTGATTAAAGCCGCCCGAATGGGTGTACCTTTCTTAATCTCCCGCACTTCTCCCACGGGTCAAGCTGTGGAGTTAGCCCGAAAGTGGGGTATCACTCTGGTAGGATACGCCCGAGGCGATAGCTTCAGAGTCTACTCTCACCCCGAGCGACTTGCGATTTAGCTCCGGCCTGTAGTAGCTTAGGAAGAAGCGATAGAAATCAGGAGAGCGAGTCTTCGGCCCCATTTTTAGGGGGATGTAAGCGGGGTAAATGATGAAAGCCCTGGTTTGGGCTCCCCCCGGCCCACCGTGAGTTGCCTTTTGGTCTTCAAAGGTTACTATGGTGCTTTTCCCTTTCATAGCCCCTATCACAATCACATCCCCAGCGTGAGGGAAGGAAGCAAGACGTACTATCTCTTTTGCAACCTCCTCCGGTTCCCCGTAGGGCGTAAGGAAAGAGAGGTCGCCTTGAATTTCGCCTCCTTTGAATACAGCGGAACCTCTTGAGGAAAGGAGGTGGATTTCTTCCCCTTCTTTCAAGGCCACAAGCCCTACTCCAGGGTGCTCAATTAAACCTTTGAGCAAGTTCGGATACAGCTTTGACAGCTGGCTGAGGGAAAGGCGTTCTCGCCAGGCATTGAAGTAAACGTGGGCCAGAGGGCCAGAACAGGAAACGATAATTTCTTCCTCAAGCGTTGGCATTTCTTCCGAAAACCAAGGGCTTAAAGTTCGGAAAGCCTTGAGCAACTTCCGCCACGGCCCCTTGTACTGACCCCTCTCAGGCCCAGAAATCTCCCTCAGGCTTTCCCCCCTCTCCACCAAACCCCTAATGAAATCACCAAGGCTTTGCCCAAAAGCCTCTCGGAAAGGAACCGAAGGGGTCAATCCGTGGTCAGACATGATGAAAATATCGTAGTGGTTGAACGGCTCTCGGGAGCACATCTTGAAAATTCGCCTTATCTGGGAATCAATCCCCTTTAGGACCCGGAGCGCTTCCGCTGCCGATGGGCCGGTTTGGTGGGCCACTTCATCGTACCCAAAGTAATTTACGTAAATAGCTGAAAGGCCCCTGTAGATATCCATCAGGCAAGCGTAAGTCTGCATCTCTCGGAAGAGGATGTTCACGGTTATGTTCAGGAAAGGCTTTGTAGTCCAGGGGAGTGGTGAAGAGAAGAAGGAGCGGAAGAGCCTTTTAGCCCACCATCGGGCATATTCCCATAGGGATAGAGCGAAGATGCGGAGGAACCGCATAGGATTTAGGAGGAAGACCAAAGCCCAGGTCACGCTCCTAAGGCTCTGCAGGAAATTGGATGAACTCATAGCTCCGAGAGTAAAGAGAGCTGTGGAAGCCCCTCCATCCAGCATAGAAAAATAAGCAGCTCCGCCTTCAAGGAGGGGAACATTGCCCCTGGCAAGCCGCTCCTGGATGACATGCATTGCTTGAGGATTTTTGCCCTCAACCGTGAAGTTTCTATCCTTTTCGTACCAGCGGAACCCGCAGACATCAAAGTTATCTCCGTAGAGAAGGCCTGCTTGGAAGGAAGGGGTAGCGCTCGGAAGGCCACAATCCCAAAGGGCCAGCTCGTAATCTCCCATCTCCAGAAGCCTGCGGACGAAAGGCATGTAGCCAAGCTGGATAGCCTTGACCAGGTAATCAAAGGCCAAGGCATCTATGTGGATGATTATGAAGCCCCGCTCGCTCCTCACCTGAGGCTCTCTTAAGCCCACTACTGCCGCCTTCCTTCTACATGATAGCACAAAGATGGGAGCTTACCAAAAGGGAATAGTAATTACCTGCTCAACCGCCTGCCGTTTTTAGGGCCTGTGGAGATGCTCAGAAGTGAAAAAGATAGTGGTTTTTGACCAATCTTTGGCTACAAAGATGATGTAATGAATAGTGCCCCCTTCAGGGGTTTGAAACCAAAGGGGGCAACCACGAAACGTTGCGTAAAGATGAAGGGCGTCGCCTTCGGAGAATTGGCTTAACCCTCACCCTCTTCCCTCGCAGGAAGGGGGTGACGGGGTTTTATTCCTTTACCCGCTTCAGGAAAGGGCTGGGAGTGAGGTCACCCATCCACGTTCACAAGGGGGGTCAAATAATTTTGGCCGCTTCTATGAGAGCACGGCGAACTAAAACCCTCACCATGTCCTTGCGGTATTCAGCTGAGCCACGCAAGAGGCTGGAGCGAGGCTGCGCTTCTTCCTGGGCCAAGCGAGAGGCTTCCTCTATGCTTTCCAGCGAAACCGGAGAACCCTTGAGGTATTCTTCTGCTTTCCGAGCCCGGAAAGGCACAGGAGCTACAGGCCCTATGGCAATGGCTGCCTTAGAAAACTTCCCCTCCTCCCAGCCCACTACTACTCCAACGTTCAAAATGGGCAGGATTAGCGCTTGACGCCGGGCAAGCCTTTGGAAGGATGAGCCTTCGTTCTCTCCCAGGGGACGGAAACGAACCCCTTTGACCAGCTCAAGGCACGGGTTTATGCAGCATTCACCAACATTTACATGGAATTGGGTGATTGGTATCCAGCGGCTGCCATCCTTGTTGGCTACTTCTACCTCCGCATCCAAGGCCACAAGGGCAATGACGGAATCGGCAGCAGGCATGGCGTTAACGAGATTGCCTCCAATAGTGCCCACGTTGCGGATTTGGAGGGAACCGATGCTGCGGCAAGCCTTGGCCAAAATGCCAGCCTTGGCTTGGATAAGGGGGGATTCAGCTACCTCCTGATGAGTAGTGGTTGCTCCGACCCAGATGAAGCCATCCTCTTCTTTTATCCCCTTAATCTCAGGGATGCGCGTTATGTCTATCAAAACCTTCGCTTTTACCTCCCCCCTCCTCAGCTGGAGGACGAGGTCGGTCCCACCGGCGATAATGCGGGCTTCTCCGCCGTAGCGCTCTAAAAGCTCTAAGGCCTCTTCTACACTTTGGGGGAAAAGGTACTCTTCTACCATGGCTACCTCCTCGTTCCAAGTTTCAAGTTTGGCACTACATCCAAGTCCCAGCCGCTCCGCAAGCCTTTTATCAGATTGAAATAGCCAGCTGCGGCTACCATAGCCGCATTATCGGTACAAAGTTCAGGAGGTGGCCAACGGACCGGCACAGGGACCGAAGATTTCATTTTTTCCCGGAGGAGTGAATTGGCAGCTACTCCGCCGGCCAGAAGCACTGCTTTAACTTGGTAATTTAAAGCCGCCTGCCGGGTCTTCTCCACTAAAACATCCACCACTGCCTCTTGGAAAGAGGCGGCCAAATCGGCCACAGGCACGCCTGGCGGGAGTTTAACCCCCGGCTTGAGAGAAATTCCATTGCCGTAGCGCTGGATTTCCCTTAAGACGGCGGTCTTAAGGCCGCTGAAGCTGAAATTGTAAGTGCCTTTGAGCCAAGCTCTTGGAAACTTGAAAGCCTCGGGGTTGCCATGCTGGGCTTCTCGTTCTATCGCCGGGCCCCCAGGAAAGTCAAGCCCCAGAAGCCTGGCGACTTTATCAAACGCTTCCCCAGCTGCATCGTCCAAAGTATGGCCAAGCTCCTCGTACTCTCCATGGTCCCTCATCAGGAAAAGGGAAGTATGCCCACCGGAGACCACAAGGCAGAGAAGCGGGAACTCTTCAGGGGGGTTGTCCACAAGCCAATTAGCGTAGATATGAGCTTCAATATGGTTTACTCCAATCAAAGGCAAGCCTTTGGCCCAAGCTATGGCTTTAGCCACATTCACCCCGACAAGGAGAGAGCCGGCCAACCCTGGGCCGTGGGTCACAGCTACTCCGCCTAAATCTCCCCAATCAACCTGAGCATCTTCCAAAGCCTTCTCTATCACCGGGATTATTGAGAGGATGTGCTGCCGGGAAGCGACTTCGGGGAAGACTCCTCCGTAGCGGCGGTGGATTTCTATTTGGGAAGCGACCACATTGGAAAGGATATAACGGCCGTCCTTTACCACCGCTGCTGAGGTTTCATCGCACGAGGTTTCAATGCCTAAAATCCTCATCCTTTCCTGCTCCTACAACAAAAGATAATACACCGATTTGGTAGCAAAAGCAAACCTGGGTAT
This sequence comes from uncultured Anaerolineae bacterium, assembly GCA_964404055.1. GTDB lineage: Bacteria > Chloroflexota > Anaerolineae > SpSt-600 > SpSt-600 > SpSt-600. The sequence goes on from CAYOIS010000006.1 coordinate 11,181, forward strand.
AATTTACCTAACTATCCGATGTCTGGAGGCAGAATGCATGGAACTTAGAACTTTGGCTGAGAGGGTGGCCGAAAAGTTCCCGGTAAGGGAGCGGGATTTGAGGCGCACCTTTGAAGCTTTACTCACCACTGATAACCTCTGGGAAGTCCTGGACTTAACGGATATCCCCATAATGGCTTTCTGCGAGATTTGGAAGGAGCTGGCTAAAGAAGGACTTGTAGAGGTTAAGGATTCTTCCCTAACGTTGACCCCAAAGGGCCGAGAACTGGCCGTCTCCCTTGAAATAACCCCACTCCGAGATTTCGCCTGTCCCCGTTGCAAAGGCCGAGGTATAGAGATAGAACCCCTCAGAGAAGTAGCCGAAAAATTTAAAGCCATAGCCCGCAACCGCCCTGAAGCTATAAGGGATTACGACCAAGGCTATGTCTTAGAGGAGGTAACCTTAGCAAGAGTAGCCTTAATGTGGCAGAAAGGGGACTTGGCCGGACTCAACCTCATGGTCCTTGGGGACGATGACTTGGTGAGCGTGGCTGCCTCCCTTACCAGGGCACCGAAAAAGGTCACGGTTATTGACATAGACGAGAGGCTTCTGGAATTCATCCAGAAAGTATCGGATAAAGAGGGGCTTAAAATCCAGGCCCTGAAGCATGACCTCCGTTATCCCTTGCCCAAAGAACTCCAAGGGGCTTTTGACACCTTCATCACTGATCCCACAGAATCCTTAAAAGGTATGAAGGCTTTCCTGAGCCGCAGCCTATCTTGCTTGAAAGGGCCAGGAAGCGCTGGCTATTTCGGGTTTACCCGGAGGGAAGCTTCCCTCAAAAAGTGGCAGGCTATCCAAAAGTTTCTCCTGGAGAAAGGAGCGGTCATCACCGATATCATAGATGACTTCAACGTTTATGCTAATTGGCCCTACATGGAATCAATGCGGGCTTGGAAGCATCTCCCAGCCCGCGCGCTGCCCCAGAAGGAGTGGTACAAATCGGCCCACTACCGAGTAGAACTTCTGGAGAAACCGGGGCCAGATACTGAGGTCTTCCCTGAGGACCTTTACGATGAAGAAACCGCTACGGTTTAGGGAGAGAGCCATGTTTGACCCGAAGTTCGCTTGCTTAGTATGCGGAGCTGCCGAAGGAGAAACGGAACTCAACGCCTTTGATAATGCGCTATTGGAGGCAGGCATTGGGGATATAAACCTGGTGAAGGTTTCAAGCATAATGCCTCCAAATGTAAAAGTTGTGGACAAATTGAACCCCTTGCCCAAAGGTGCTTTCCTCCCGGTTGTATATGCGGCAGTCTCCTCCTCCACTCCAGGGGCAATAATCTCGGTTGCAGTTGGCTTTGGCCGGTGCCAAGATGGATTCGGGGTAATAATGGAAGAAGGAGGTGTTGGAAAAAGCGAGGAAGAGGTGCGGAAGGAAGTGGAGAGAAAGATTGAATTTGCCTTGGCCCACAGAGGCCTCAAGCCCGATGAGATCCGTATAGTTTCAGCATCATGGCAGGTGAAAAAGTGCGCCTCGGTTGTGGCTGCGTGCGTTTTCTTTTAATAACAGGCAGAGGAGGTAAAAGTTGTGAATAAAGGCTTGGTGATTGGAGCAATAGTCATCTTAGGGGCTTTGCTTTACCTGGTAATAACAGGGCTCGGTGGCTCATCGGTCTACTACATTACGGTGGGAGAGCTTAAAGCAAAAGGCCCCTCCATCTACGGCAAGACCGTGCGAGTGGCAGGAAAAGTTGTGGAAAATTCCATCCAATGGGACCCCCAAACTCTAACCCTCACTTTTGAAATAGCCGATGAAAGCGGCAAATTGCCGGTAATTTACCACGGACCCCGCCCCGATATGCTAAGGGATGGAGCCGAAGCAGTTGTGGAAGGGCAGTATACTCCGGAGGGAGTCTTCAAAGTTAACCCCAAAGGCTTGCTCCTCAAGTGCCCTTCTAAGTACCAGGAGGGAAACCAATAAGGGGGATTGATGGCTACCATAGGCTATTCGGCTATACTGTTAGCGTTTGTGGTTAGCCTCTACGCCGTTTTGGGCTTTGTAACGGCGCGTTCTCGTGGTTACCGGGAGCTTTCCGAAAGTGCCATAAGGGCGATCCGGGCAAACGCTGCTTTGGTCACCATCGCCTCTCTATCCTTGATTTACCTTTTGCTCAAGCGCGATTTTTCAGTAGAGTATGTATTCCGCTACACCAGCACAACTCTTCCACCCCTTTACACCTTTTCCGCCTTCTGGGCAGGACAAGAAGGCTCGCTCCTCCTTTGGCTGTGGCTGCTTTCCATCCTAACCTTGCTTGCTTCCCTGAACCTGGGCCGAGAGGATGAGGCTGTCCAAGATTATGCTTTGGCCACTCTGGCTGGGATAGAAGCGTTTTTCGCTCTGGCCCTGGCTCTATTGAGCAATCCTTTTGCTTTCTCCCCTCGCTTTCACACCGAAGGCTTGGGACTCAATCCCCTCTTAGAGAACTTCAGCATGGTAATACATCCTCCCACGATTTTCGTCGGTTACGCCGGTATAGCCATACCGTTTGCCTACGCCCTCGCTTATTTGCTTACCGGCAAACCTTTAGAGGATTGGATTAGAAAAGTAAGGCCTTGGGCCATTGTGGCTTGGGCTTTCTTAGGAGCAGGAATAATCATAGGAGGATGGTGGGCTTACATTGAGCTGGGATGGGGAGGATATTGGGCTTGGGACCCCGTGGAAAATTCTTCCCTTATCCCTTGGCTTACTGCTACCGCCTTCTTGCATTCGGCTGTAGTGGCCGAGCGGAGGCATTACCTCAAAGGGTGGAGTTTTCTGTTCATTACATTTGCGTTCCTCCTTTGCCTATTTGCCACTTTCGTGACCCGCTCGGGGATAATCAAATCGGTCCACGCCTTTGCCCAATCGCCTCTGGGCTTTTACTTTGTAGCTTTCATTGCTTTCTGGGCGCTTCTAACCGGCTTTGTAGCCTTTAGAAACCGCAATAGCTTTGCAAGCAAAAAAGTGGAAAGCGCCCTGCTTTCCAAGGATACGGCTTTCTATTACCTGAATTGGCTTTTATTCGGCGAGGCGTTGGTATTGCTTCTTGGTATACTTTTCCCAACCTTTAGCTCTACATTCCAAGGCCGAGAAGCAAGCATTGACGTTTCATTCTACCATCAAACCTTCATGCCTCTGGCAGCAGTTACAGTGCTACTTTTAGGGCTATGCGCTGGTTTAGGTTGGGGAGCTACTTCAGACAAAGCCCTTCGCCGGGCACTTATCCCCGCTGGCGGTGCTCTCCTTGGGCTTGTAGTTCCCATCGCCTTAGGCGAAAGGAACCTGTTCCCTATCTTGAGCTGGGGCATTGTAGGCTTTGCTGCTTCCGGGGTAATCCAAGGGCTGGCCGGAGGAGTCCGAGAATTTATCCGCAAACGCCGCATTATCCCTCGGCCGTACGGTGGCTACCTCGTTCATGCCGGAATAGTTTTCCTGGCTCTCGGAGTAGTAGGTTCATCTTTCTATAAAGCAGAAACCTTGGTTTCCCTCAAGCTCGGAGAGACAACTGAAATCGGCAATTATGTTTTGAAATACGTGGATTTCCAGCATCAAAGCCTTCTTACCAAGGAGCGATTCTTGGCTCAAGTTGAAGTTTACAAAAACGGCCGCTTCTTAGGCGAAATCCGCCCTGAGAAAAACTTCCACTACAATGTTAGGCAATGGGTGAGTGAAATTGGCCTGAGGAGCACCCCTGCTGAGGATTTGTACTTAATCCTCATAGACCTTGATGAGGATGGCACGGCCAGTTTCCAAATACAAGTGAACCCGATGGTCTTTTGGATATGGGTTGGAGGGGGGTTAATGGTTTTAGGGGCTGTCCTTGCCCTCTGGCCTGAAGGAGGGAAAGGATGGAGAAGTTAGCGGTCATAGCCATGGCTTTGGTAACTTTGCTTTGGATTGCCTGGCCACTGATGAAAGGGATAGGCTCTGAAACAAGGCGCTGCCCATCTTGCGGGGCTCCATACAAGCCTGGGGATAAATACTGCTCCCGCTGTGGCCGAAAGCTTCAAAAACTTTCTAATTGAGTTGCGCTTGACTTTTGACAGAGGGGATTAACGAAGATGAGAAAATTAAGCTTAATCCTACTTCTCAGTGCTTTCCTGCTGGCTTTCTACGCCTCAGCTCAAAGCTCTGGCATCGTAGAAGGCGAAGTCCTAAATGGCTCAGCAGAGAATAAGCCTGTCTCAGGCATAACCGTTACCTTGCACATCTTTGACTCCAGCGGAGCAGAAAAGGGAACGCTAACGGCCCTTACGAATGAGCAAGGCTATTTTGCCTTCAAAGGATTGGACACTGGAAAGGACCTCTTTTATTTGACGGAAGTGAACTTTCAAGGCGTCCTTTACCATAGTTCGGCTCTTTCTTTCACCGAAGGTGAAGAGAAACTCCGCCTCCCGGTCGTGGTCTACGAGCCAACTGAGAGCGATGCCGAGATAGCAGTCCATAAGGCGCACTTTATCTTTGCGGTAGCTCCAGATAGGGGGAGCCTAGAGGTAATGGAAATGTATTCCGTGGTGAACAATGGCCGCAGGACTTTTGTGGCCAAAGATGGAAAAAGCCTTCGTTTCCCATTACCTCCAGAAACCCTGGCTTTCTTTTCCGATTTCCTTAACCTTGAAGGAGGGGAAGCTGTCTTTACCAATCCTGTCCTGCCCGGACCAATGCCCCAACCTCTGACCTTGGGATATGTGCTACCGGTCCAAGGGGATTCTTTGGAAATCCGGCGCACTGTCCTTTACCCTTTGGAAAGCTACAACGTCCTTGTGAAAGACATAGGCTTTGCGGTGGAGGTTCCTGGAACCAAGCGAGGGAGGAACGTAGAAACGGCTGGCGAGGTCTACTTGAACTTTGAGGGGGAAAACCTCCCGAAAGGGGGAGAAATAACTGTGAAACTTTCGGGCTTGAAGAAGGCAGGCAGGGCGCAAATGGGGGGAACAACCTGGGCTTTGGCTACAACTGTAGTGGTAGGAGTGGTTCTCCTTGGTTTAATCCTGATTTACATTCGGAGGAAGTGAAAAATGCGCCTGGAAAAAGTGCGGGAATTCCTTGCTTCCAAAGGACTTGATGGGCTTTTGGTAATCCAACCGGAGAACCGCCGTTACCTCTCAGGCTTCACCGGCTCCTTTGGTATCCTCCTAATCACACCCGATTCCGCCTACATCGCCACTGATTTCCGTTACTACGAGCAGGTTGAGCGAGAATGCCCCGATTTTACCCTGGTCAAAGTGGAAAAAGAATTTGCCGATGTCCTCCCGAAGCTTTTAGAGGAAGCGGGGGTCAAAACTTTGGGCTTTGAAAGCTTCTATCTAACTGTGGAAGAATACAAGAAATGGCGCAAAGCAGCCCGCAAAGTGAAATTTGTCCCTTGCCAGGACATCGTTGGAGAAATACGGAGCGTGAAAACACCGGAAGAAATCCAAGCGATACGCAAAGCCGTAGCTTTAACCGATGAAGCCTTCTCCCACGTCTGTCAAATCCTTCGCCCAGGGATGAGCGAGAAGGAAGCCGCTTGGGAGATTGAATCGTTCATGCGGACCCATGGGGCAGAGAAAATGGCCTTTGACCTGATAATAGCTTCGGGGCCTAATGGTGCTCTCCCCCACGCCAAAGCTTCCGATAAGCCAATAAAAGAGGGGGAGCCAATAGTGATTGATATCGGCTGCGTGGTAGAAGGGTATTGTTCGGACCTGACCCGAACGGTTGTGCTTGGTAAGCCCGATGAGCGCTTCTCCGAAATCTACTCCTTGGTCCTAAAAGCCCAAGAGAAAGCCGAAAAAGCCATAAAAGCTGGGATGCGAGCCCGCAAAGCTGATTCCATAGCCCGCAAAGTCATAGAAAAAGCTGGCTATGGCCCCCAGTTCGGTCATGGCCTTGGGCATGGCGTGGGTATGGCCGTGCACGAAAAGCCAAGGGTTGGGAAGCTTTCCAAAGACACCCTCCAAGCTGGGAACGTGATAACCGTAGAGCCCGGAATATACATATCCGGCTGGGGAGGAGTCCGCCTTGAAGACATCGTGGTAGTGCAAGAGGAAGGGGCTGAAGTTTTGACCCGCTCGCCGAAAGGCCTTAAGTTCGCAATCCTATGAAAGAAGAGAAGGCAAAACGACTGGAAAGGCTTTTGGAAATAAACCTTGAGCTAAGCTCCACCCTCAACCTGCAAGACCTTTTGAGCAAGATAGTTAATTTAGCCACCGAGCTTACCAATACTGAGGCCAGCTCAATACTGCTTTTGGACCGCAAGACCAAAACCCTCTACTTTGAAGCGGCTACGGGCGTGAGGGTGGATTCAATCCAGAAAATCCCGGTCCCACTTGAAGGAAGCATTGCTGGAAGGATAGTCCAAGAAGGTAGGCCCATCATTGTAGAAGATGTGCGGGCCGACCCCAATTTCTACGGCCTTGTGGATACTGTGACGCACTTCCAAACCCGCTCTATCTTGGGGGTTCCACTTAAGGTCAAAGACACAATCATAGGGGTATTAGAGGTGCTGAACAAGAGGGGAGGCGAGCCATTTGATGAAGAAGATGTTAAACTTCTGGAAATTCTGGCTGCTCAAGCGGCTGTGGCCATAGAAAACGCTCGCCTCTTCCAACAGAGCGACTTCATTTCCGATTTGGTCCACGAGCTCCGCACCCCCTTGACTTCCATAATAGGCTACACCAAGCTTATGCTTGACCACAAACTTGAGCCTGCTACTGAAAGGCGCTTTTTGGAAACAATCCATCGGGAAGCAACAAGGCTTTCGGGCCTAATAAACGATTTCCTGGACCTTGTGCGGTTAGAGTCAGGGCGGGTTAAAATAACCAAGAAGCCAGTCCAGATTCGGCAACTGCTTGAGGAATGCATTGCCATTATGCGTCCCCAAGCTGAACCACGCAAAATCAAAATCAAGCTCTCCACTCCTCCAGGCCCTTTTTACATCCCAGCGGATGAGGACCGGCTCCGAAGGGTTATCCTGAACCTTTTGAGCAATGCCATAAAGTTCAACCGGGATGAAGGGCTTGTGGAAGTCAAAGCAGAATTGGTGGGGAAAGAGCTAAGGATTTCGGTTTCCGATACGGGGATTGGAATCCTGCCCGAGGAGCTTCCCCACATTTTTGAGAAATTCTACCGGGGGCGGGCCGAAGAAGAGGTTTCAGGTTCAGGCCTCGGCTTGAGCATAGCCAAGCAAATCGTGGAAGCCCACGGTGGTAAGATATGGGTTGAAAGCACTCCAGGCCAAGGCAGCACTTTTACCTTCACTCTTCCTGTGGAGAGTAGCTCTGGATGAAGCGCCTTATAATGGCAGCTATTTTGGCTTTGGTCTCTATAAGTTGCTCTCCAACGTCGCTTCCTTCACCGACCCCAGCCTTAACTCCTACCCCCACGCCCCAGCCTCTGGAGCTTGTAGTCCTTCACACTAACGACACCTGGGGCTACGTCTTCCCCTGCGGTTGAAGGCCACCGATAGGCGGGCTGGCTCGGCGAGCCTCCTTCGTCAAGGATATACGCAACAAATACGAAAACGTCCTTCTCCTTGATGGCGGGAACGCCTTCTGGAGCGATGTCCCTCTCACTCGCAAGACCGGAAGCCTGATAATCGTAGAAGCTATGAACCTGATGGGCTATTCGGCAGCAGTGCTTGGGGAAAAGGACCTCACTTTGCCTAATGAAGTGCTTGAAAGGATTATCTCCACTGCCAATTTCCCCATCCTTTCGGCCAATGTGCTTAAAGAAGATGGCAAGCCCTTGGCTTCCCCTTACGTCCTTTTGGAAGTTAAAGGTCACCGCATAGCCATCCTCGGCCTCACAGGGCTACCGATACCGCCAATTACAGGCTATCGGGTCCTTGACCCATTGGAGACAGGCCAGCACTACATCAGAAATTTGAGGAAGGAAGCGGATATAGTTATAGTTCTTGCTCACACCGGGGGCGAGATAGCCAAGAAGCTTGGGGCTGAGGAAGGGGTAGACCTTGTAGTATGGGGTGGGGTTAGCGGGCAAAACCTTGACCCCTTCTGGAACGAATCCAACGCTTCTTTAACTATCATAGCCGAAGCCCCTACTCCTGGCCACGCTGGGCGAGAAGTAGGCTTTGCCAGACTGAACATAGATTCAAAGGGCCGAATAACCCACTACGAATGGAACAAGATTTCACTCACCCCTTCCTTCCCAGATGACCCTGCTATCCTTGGTTTAATCCAACGCTATGTAGGGCCATAAGCCAGGGTAGCAAGCCCTTTTCTGGGGAACGTAGCTCCCCACGAAACCGAAATAGTAGGCGAGCTAAGAACCCCCTGTAACCCCCCTACGAGGGGGAAACCCCTGTAAACTTTTACTCCCTAAAGCCCTCAATTATACGGGCATACTTCTCAGCCGAACTCCTGGCCTCGGCACGAGAGCTCGCTTCAGCGTAAACGTGGAAAGAGGGCCTATCGGGGTCAGGATGTATGAGGACCCAAGTCCCTTCCCCAAGCCATATCCTTATGCCGTCAATGTTATCGTGCGGGGCATCCTTATACTGCTCGTTCAAAAGCCGCATCACTTGCCCTTTAGATTCCCACGGACAGGGGACTTCCCGATGCTCCAAGTAGTAAGGAGGGATTGAGTCCACTACATCGGAGAGCCTCACCTTTTGCAAGGCAAGGAATTCAAGCAAAGTAGCCAAGGCGAAAAGGGCATCAGGTGCGGGATGGAAGCGCGGCAAAATTATACTGCCGGTGCCATCGGCAGCAATTATAACCTTCTCTTTCTCCGCAGTCTCCATCAAGTGCCCAAGGTCAACCTTGGTCCGGATTACCTCCCCACCGTAACGGGAGGCAATTTTTTCAAAGATTAAAGGCAGATTTACAGGCACGGCGACCCTGCCCGACCCCCAAGCCCTGAAGGCCAACTCCACCATAACGGCGGCAAATACGGGGTCGGGAATAAGCCGGCCCCTATCGTCAACTACAAAGAGCTTTTCCCCTCCAACCTCCAGCCTAACCCCAAGGTCAGCTTTCACCGCCGAGCATATGGAGCGAAGCTGCTCCAATGATGCCTCAAACTCTTCCTTCAAAATGGCCAACTTGTTTTCATCCAAGCTGGCATTGAGAGTTACAGCGTTCACTTTAAGTTCGTTTAAGATATCAGGCAAGACAAAGGCATTAGGAGAGTTAGCGTAATCCACAACGATGCGGAACCCTCCAGCCCTTATAGCATCAACGTTGAGGGCAGCCAAGAAATTAGCGCGGTAACGTTCCACGGCGTCAGGGGCATATTCAATAAGGCCGATTTCGTTAAGGTAGGCTCGGCGGAAATCTTCCTGGAAGAAGGTGCGCTCCACATTGCGCGCCTCAGACCTAGAAAGGTCAAGGCCACGGTGGTCAAAGAATTTTATGTCCACAACCCTTTGGTCATAAGGCGAGAGGCGAACGTGTATTCCTCCGAGGGCATGGGTTATGCGGGTGTAATAGCGAGCTACCGGGATTGGGACTGTCCTTAAGTCAAGGACGTTGATTCCAGCGGAAGGGAGGCCAGAGATAATGGCTCTCTTTATCATCCTGGGGCTGCGGTGGGGGTCCCGGTTTATAGTAACTGTTGAACCTTTGGGTAATGTTGCTCCATAAGCTGCACCCAGTTTAGAAGCGAACTCTGGAGTAAGGTCCACGTTGACCACCCCGGTTACCCCATACCTACCGAAGAGGGTTCGCCTAACAAGCCCTCCCCAGATGACCGTGCTTTTAACCGTTGCGCCGGCTTCCACTTCCTTCCCAGGCCAAAGCTTAACTTTGGGGTGGATAACTGCTCCCCTCTCCACAAGGCATTTATCGCCCAGGACAGCGCCTTCAAATATAGCCACACTGGATTTTATGGTGCATTGCCTACCGATAACTGCGCCCCTTATCTCAGAGTCTTCCCCTATGTAGCAGTTGCGCCAAATTATGCTCCGCTCCAAGAAAACCCTGTTATCTAACACTGTGTAATCCCTGACAACGGCTGGCCCTTGGATTACAACCCCACCTTTAACCTTGACCTCATTCCCCAAGTATACGGGGCCGTAAATTTTGGCATCGGGGGCAATTTCTACCCCTTCTCCCACCCATATTCCAGGAGCAAGCCTTTGGCCGGGTTCGGGGAGGTTAACCTTACCCTCCAGAAAATCAAAGGAGGCCCTTACGTATTCCTGGATATTTCCAACATCGCACCAATAGCCTGAGGCCTTGTAGCCAAAGAGAGGAGCTCCCTTCTTAAGGAGCATCGGGAAAAGGTCCTTGCTGAAGTCAAAAGGCTGGCCTTGGGGGATGTAATCCAAGACTTCCGGTTCCAAAACGTAAATTCCGGTATTGACCCAGTCGGATATTACCTCTGCCCAACCGGGTTTCTCCAGGAATTGGGTTATACGGCCTTCATCGTCGGTTATAACTACGCCGTACTCCAACGGGTTAGGTACGCGGTACAGAGCGATGGTGACCAAAGCTCCCTTCTCGCGGTGGAAGTTAATGAGAGCATTGAGGTCTATGTCAGTGACAGCATCGCCACTTATAACGACAAAAGGTTCGTCTAAAAAAGGCTGGGCATTCTTCACGCTCCCAGCTGTCCCCAAAGGCTCACCTTCAATGAAGTAGTTTAGCTCTACCTCAAAGGTGCTTCCATCTCCAAAGTAATCTTGGATATCGTTAGCCATGTATTGAAGGGTTGCAGCTATGCGGGTTAAATTGTGCCGCTTAAGAAGGTCAAGGATGTGAGCCATAACAGGCTTATTTACCAAAGGGACCATGGGTTTGGGCCGGCCCATAGTGAGAGGGCGAAGCCTTGAGCCTGCCCCTCCAGCCATAACAACTGCTTTCATAATCCCTCCCTCATACCAATTTTTTGCCTTCCCTAAAGGCCCTAAGATTGAGTTCAAGGTACCGTTGGGGTACACGCCTCTCTATCACTTTTTGCCAGGTTTCATCAGGGACATCAAGTAGAGAGGACAGAGCCCCCAAAAGGACAATGTTTACGACCCTGGGCTCACCAAGTTCCTCAGCTTTGCGCAAAGCAGGGATGAAGATTACCTTCTCAGCCACCTTCCCGAGGGTGCTTTTAATCCTCTCGTCATCGGGATAAGAAGCGGCCCCGATGTTGACGGCCACAGGGGGTATTGCCTGGTCATTTACGAGAGCGACACCACCGGGGCGGAGGTAATCAATGTAGCGAAGGGCTTCCAGCTTCTCCAAGGCCAGCAAGAAATGGGCTTCTCCCTTGCCGATAAGTGGCGAATAAACTTTTTCCGCCCAGCGTATGTGGGTTATTACACTTCCTCCCCTCTGAGCCATCCCGTGGACTTCGGCCTTCTTGGCGTCGTAGCCAGCCTGAATGCCCACTTCTGTGAGGATATCGCTGGCCAGGATTGCACCTTGCCCTCCCACTCCTACCAGAACGAAGTTAAGAGGAGCCATTTGACTTTACCTCCAAATTGGACTGAAGCCACCAATTATTTTAACACAGGAGCAAAGTCAAAGCAATTTTCTCCA